>NZ_JBFOCX010000009.1:0-54058 GCF_040908025.1 Aeromonas sp. R9-2 | reverse complement strand
CAAGCGCGCTCGCACGGTGAAAGTGGCCTATCGACAACCCGCCAAGGGGCGTATCACCGACCTGGTTATCGATTCGACCGGCCTGAAGGTATTTGGTGAAGGCGAGTGGAAGGTCAGAAAACACGGCGCCGAGAAGCGGCGTGTGTGGCGCAAGCTGCATCTGGCGGTAGACCCAGTGACCCACGATATCGTGGCGGCGGAAGTGTCGTTGGAAAATGTCCATGATGCCGAGGTGCTACCAACTCTGCTCAAGCCACTACGGCGTAAGCTGGGACGTGTTTATGCGGATGGCGCCTATGACAGCAAAGCCAGCCATCAGCTTATCTCGCGCAAAGGGGCGACAGCCTGTATCCCGCCTCGCAAGAGCGCGGGGTTATGGAAAAAGGGGCATCCAAGAAATGAGGCTGTGCTGGTGATGCGCAAGGAAGGGCTGGCGCACTGGAAGAAGATATCGGGGTATCACCGTCGCTCGCTGGCAGAGACAGCGATGTATCGGTTCAAGCAGTTGCTGGCGGGGAAAATCAGTCTGCGTAACTACAACGGCCAAGTGGGAGAAGTGATGGCGTATGTAAGCGCCATAAACAAGCTGAATATCCTTGGTCTACCTGTCAGAAAGCCCCGAGTGTAGCGGTACTTGGGCAGGGGAAGTCATGACTTGCTCGTTGATTTGGGCAACAACGCCAGTCTGGACAAAAGAAAAGGCCCAAAAGGGGCCCTTCTTTAATTAGCGAATATAGTCAAATAGCGTCAGACGGCTTATTTTGCTGAAAGAGAGTTGCGAGGCACTCAATGCCGCATCCTCTTTTGACAGCGCGGAAATCACTTCATAGAGGTCCGCTTCCGACACCTTGGCTCTCGCCTCGGCGTTGAGGGTACTCAATCCCTCATTGGAGCCCATAGCCTGTTCCAGACTGTTCATCCGGCCGCCCAACTCACCCAACCCATGATCGATATTCAGGCGGGCATTTTTCATATGAACGGTGGCATCGGCTATTTTCTGCTCGAAGGTCTCGGCAGAAATAGCCGGATCTCTCAGAGCCGTAATAAAATCCGACATACCATTCAATATGTTGTCATTCTTCGGTGGATTAAGGTCAAACTGCTGAGCCGCACCACCTGCAGGCAAATCAAGGGTCAACTCCAGACCATTAAAGGGGATCTTGGTGCCAGCAGTGTAGTTACCCGTTTGCAACGTATTGCCACCGGCATCCTTGATATCATAGGTATCCGGTGGACCTATGGTGGTTGATACGGTATAGGTGTTGCTGGGTAGGGCCGAGTTATAATTGGACTTATAGAAATTATCAAAGTTACCCTGATCTCCTATCCCAACCTTGATATTTAATGTGGTTGCACTGGCGGTTCTTCTGGTCGCCACTATTTCAAACAGATCCTGCCCGGAATCATTGGCAGCGATTTGTACTGTGGGTGAGACCTGAATATTTCGCTGACCTGGATCACCCTGATAAATATATTTTCCGTTGACGTCTTTTATATATGGCTGGGTCTTGCTCTGATTGCCACCAAATATAAATTCACCCGATGAGTTTTTGCTATTCATCAGGTCGAACATCTGCTGCTGTAACCCTTCAAGCTCGCTGGCGATGGCCTTGCGATCATCGTCACTGATAGAGCCGTTATTTGACTTCTGGATCAGGGTCTGGGCACTGAGCATTGCCGTATTAAGAGAATCCAATACTGTCTCTTCATGCCCCAGGCTGTTTTCCAGCAAGCTGCCATTGACACTGTACTGCTTGAACAGGTCAATCTCCTTGGTCAGTGCCATCTTCTGACTCATCCCTGCGGGATCTTCTCCAGCTGTCTGAAATTTATTGCCGGTTTGCAGTTGTTGATAGGCAGTATTCAACCGCTCGTTGGCACTGTTGAGGGAATATAAATTCCGGTCGTAGATCATGTTGGTGGTGATGCGCATGACGTTACCTCACGGAAGAGAGCAGTGTATCGAAAATGGTTTTGGCCGTGCTGACGATTTGCGCCGATGCCGCATAGGATTGCTGGAAGCGGATCAGATTGGCCGCCTCCTCCTCCAGATTGACCCCTGACACGCTTTCAAAGATGCCGGTGCTCTGGATAAGCTTGGACTCATTGGCCTTGAGCAGCGTTTTTGCCTGACTGGTATTGTTACCCACTTCCATCACCAACCCGGAATAGGCCTGATTGAAGGTCATCTTGTCGTTGGTCGTCCCGCCATTGGTGCTCTTGCGCACCAGATCCTTGTTTTGCAGCTCGGCCAGAACCAAGCCATTGCTGTTATCGGCAAAGCCATTGCTATTGTAACTGAGCTTGAAACTGTCTTTGGGATCCACCGTTCCGGTGATGCTGAACTCGTAGCCGGGGGCCTGTTTCGGGTTGGCATAGACTGCAGCTCCGGCGGGGAAAGGGTTAACGATAGCCGACATCAGGTTTTGCCCCTTGCTGCTCGCGGGGGCCGTGCCAATCAAGGTAGTGCCATCGGCTTGAAACACCTGATAGTTACCACTGCCATCGATTTTGACCACCTGAGGCGCTGTCGGGCTCAGACTATTGGTACCAAAACCTGACCCTGCACCTGTATTGAATACGCCACCCAGTTTGATATCAGCCCCGCCGCCATTATTGGTGGTCTTTTCCGCTTTAAGCGGAGAGGCCAGGGCCAAATCTTCCGGTCGGGTGATCAGCTGACCCAGACCGGCGGCCGCACTTTTGGTCGGTTGCAGCAACAGTCTGTCACCCGCAGCCGGCGCACCGGTGAGATCGATTGAAATGCCGTGACCCGTGAGTTCAAACGTTGCAGGAGGGGTCGTGCCAGTCGCCACAGAGGTTCGATTACCAGACTTGTCCAGCGAGAACACCTCATAACCGGTGGCGCTGCTAAAGCGCACTTCGTAATCAAACGGGGTCACTGATGTCCCCTTGCCCGGCACGAAGCTGACATTAGCCCCGACCGTCCCGGTGTTATTGCCGTAGGGTAAGCCCTTGCTGGTAGGCAGGGTGAAGATATCGCCGCCAATTTCATTATCCAGATCCATCCCGAGGCGGTTCTGCTGATTCATCGCATCCGCCATCGCCACGGCCAGCTGCCCCAGTTCGCGCTTGGTCGGCTCAAGGTCGGTACGCGCCTTGAACAGCCCCCCCATGGCACCACCAAACGTATCGTGATCGATGGTTGCCTTGTTCGCCCCCAGGGTCAGTTGCAGCTCCTGATCTCGGGAGTCAGGATCTCCTGCAATCACCTTGAACTGGGCGACGCCCCCATCGAGGATCAGCGAATGGCCAGTGCTCATATTGACCAGCATGCTACCGTTGGGTTGGGCTACGGTGCGAATATCCATCTTCTCCGACAGCTGGCGGATCGCCTCATCCCGCTGATCAAACAGCATCAGGTTCTCTTCGGGTGACCCCTGGGTGCGGATGATGGCCTGATTAAGATCATTGATGCTGGTGAGCAGGCTGTTGACCTGCTTGGTTTCATCTTCGATACGGGTGTTGAGGGTATCGCTCTGCTTGTCGAGCTGCGCCGAGAGGGTATGAAAACGGTTGACCATGCCACTCAACTCCGTCATCACCACCTTGCGCCCACCGATCTCGGCAGGCGATTCATTGGCTGAGTGAAATGACTTGAAGTAGGAGGTGATGGCCGCCCCCACGCTGTTGCTGGTATCCCCAAGCAAGCTGTCAACGCCAGCCAGCTGTTCATAATGGGTCAGGGAGGCATGATAGGCGGAGGTATCACGGCGCACCTCCCCCTGCATATAGTCGTTGATTACCCGCTGGGTCTTGATGTCACCGGTCCCCAGACCGATGGTATTGGTATACACCAGCGTACGCTCACGCACATAGCCCTGGCTATTGACGTTCACTATGTTGTTACTGGTGGTCTGCAGCAGGCGTTGCTGTGCCAGCACGCCCGATGAACCAATCCCAAGCAGGTCGCTTGCCATACGTTACAGCTCCATCTCGTTGTATTGAGCAATGGCATCACTGCGCAATACCTGTTTCAATTTTCTGGCGTAGTGCGGGTCGGTGGCATAACCCGCCTGTTGCAGCGCCTCAAAGTAGCGATCGGGACTATCCACCTTCGCCAGGGCTCCCTTGTAGCGAGAGCCGGAAGTGAGGAAGTCCACGTAGTCGTTGAAGCTCTCTTCAAACGACTCATAGGAGCGAAATGCCGCTTTCTGGCGGGAGGCGACGCCTTGCTCATACTCGAGCGTGCTGACCACCGCCTTGGGCCCTTCCCAGCGCGGATCGGCCTTGATGCCAAACAGGTTATGGGTCACCTGACCCTCGCCATCCTTGATCACCCGCTTGCCCCAACCGCTCTCCAGTGCCGCCTGAGCGACCAGTACCGCCGGGCTTAACCCCAACTTGTCGGCCGCTTTCTTGGCCAGCGGCATCAGGCGATTGACGAACTCTTCGGGCGTATCGAACTCCTTGCTCCCACTACCGGTGGCACTGCTCTCTTCGCTGGCCATGCGTCCCATGGGCGGAATGCTGCGGTGCAGTCGACGGGGCATAGTGAGTGTGTGGCTCTCCTTGACCCCCTCGGTCATCTCTCTTTCAGCAAAATCTTTGCCAACTTTTGATGCCGCGATCAAATCATCGGCAGCGGCCGTGGGTGGCTGATAGGGTTTGTAGGTACGTTCGGTACGCTGCGGCATCTTGAGCACCCGTCCATCCTGATGGGTAAAGGTCTCGGGAGAGAGCTGCTTGGCCACCATGTCAGCCAATCCCAGTCCCCCCTTGCTGGACATGTCGGCAACCCGCTGCTCATCAAGCATCCCTTCATAGAACTGGGTATAGCTGCTGTTCATCGGGTTGTCCTGAGTCAACACCCCGTTGGCCTGACGCATGCTCTGAAACAGCATCTGGGTAAAGATTGACTCGAACTGGCGTGACGCACTTTTGAGCGCTTCGGCCTGTCCCTCTTTGCTTTGGCTCATCTGGCGCAGACGATCCAGGTTCTTGATGTCCTGTACCATCCCGAGATTCATGCCGCTGTTGCTGTCAAACTCCGCCATTTTGCTTACCTCATTGCCACCCGTGGCAACCACTTGCCGCTTGTTACAATATGACCAGTTGCCCCTCAATGGCGCCTGCCTGCTGCAGCGCCTCAAGGATGGCCATCAAATCACCGGGGGCGACCCCGACCTGATTGACCGCCCGGACCAGATCGTCCAGGGTCGCACCGGTATCAAACTTGAACATCCGCCCCGGCTCCTGCTGGACATTGATGGTCGAGTTGTTGGTCACCGTCGTCTCTCCTCCCGCCAACGGGTTGGGCTGGGAGACCTGCTGGTTTTCGGCGATGGTCACCGTCAACCCGCCATGGCTGATGGCCGCCGGTTTGAGCTTGACTTGACTGCCGATCACTATTGTGCCGGTGCGGGAGTTAACGATGATCTTGGCCGCCTCGTTGGCCGGATCCACCTCCAGATTCTCGATTGTGGCGAGATAGGAGACGCGCTGACCCGGATCCCGCGGGGCATAGACCTTGACCGAGGTGGCATCGAGCGCCTGAGCGGTATTGGGCCCAACCAGATCGTTGACCACATCGGCCAGACGGCGCGCTGTAGTAAAATCTGGTCGGTTAAGGTTGAAGGTGATGGTGTCCCCCTGACTGAATGAGTTGGGCACCTCCCGCTCCACGGTCGCACCGTTGGCAATCCGCCCGACAGTCGGGGTATTGATCACTACCTTGGAGCCATCAGCCCCCTCGGCCCCCAGACCACCGACCACCAGACTGCCCTGCGCGACCGCATAAACCCGCCCATCGAGCCCTTTCAGGAAGCTCTGCAGCAGAGTGCCGCCCCGCAGACTCTTGGCCTCGCCGATGGCAGAGACCGTTACGTCGATGGTCTGGCCCGGCTTGGAGAAGGGGGGCAGGTCGGCATGGATCGCCACCGGAGCCACATCCTTGATCTTGGGCTTGATGTTATCCGGCACCTTGATGCCAAAATTGTTGAGCATGGTACGGAAGGTCTGCTCGGTGAAGGCGTTGTTCTTCTCGCCAGTGCCGGGCAACCCCACCACCAGACCGTAACCAATCAGCTGGTTGTTACGCACCCCTTCAACCGAGCTGATGTCCTTGATCCGGGCCGCATTGGCCACACCCAAGGGCAGCAGACAGCAGAGCAGTGTGACAAGACGGAGTGACTTCATAACATCTCCTAGAGCGGCCACCAGGGACCATTGAAAAAGCTGGTAAGCCACCCTTGCTCCTGGCTATTGGCCAGATCGCCGGTACCACCGTAGTAAATGCGGGCATTGGCCACTTTCTGGGACGAAACGCTGTTATCAGATGTCACATCCTCCGGGCGAATAAGGCCGGTGATCCGGATATATTCATTGCCATTGTTGAGCATGATCCACTTCTCGCCGCGCACCACCAGATTGCCGTTGGGCAGTACCTTGGCCACGCTGACCGAAATATTGCCCTGCAGGCTGTTGCTCTGATCCGCCTTGGCCTGGCCCTTGAACGCGCTGTCTTGAGCAATGGAGGCTGAGAGATCATAGGGGCTGGCGGTCACGGGCACGCCACCCAACTTGACCGGGTCCAGATTGAACTTGTTATTCTTGCCACTCTGGGTATTGGCCTTTTTCGAGGCGGAGGTCGACTCCGACAACTCGATGGTAATGATGTCGCCTACCTTGTGTGCCTTGATATCCGAATAGATGCCATTGACCTGATCCGGCTGGAAAATCGCCCCTGTCGGTCGCACCGACACCGGCTCCGACTCCCCGTAGACGGGGGAAAACTCGGGATCATCAGGCTTGGGCGTATTGGGAGTGCTGCTACACCCTCCCAGCACCAACAATCCCAGCATCCATACGGCTTTCATCATGCACCTCCTAATTAGGTACGCTGGATCAGGAAGGACATCATGCCGTCCACGGCGGAGAGCACCTTGGAGTTCATCTCGTAGACCCGCTGAGCCTGAATGAGGTTCACCAGCTCTTCGGTCACGTTGACGTTGGAAGTCTCCAGCATCCCCTGCTTGATCACCCCCAAGCCATCGGCACCGGCAGTCCCCTGAGCGGCAGCACCGCTGGATTGGGTCTCGACAAACATGTTCTCCCCCATCGGCTGCAAGCCGCTGGCATTGACGAAGTCGGAGATGTTGATCTGACCGACAACCTGAGAAGCGCCATCGCCCTTGAGCTGCACCGAGACCTGGCCATCTTCACCCACCGTAACGCTCTGGGCGTTTTCCGGGATCTGGATTTCCGGTTGCAGCGGGTAGCCATTACCCGGGGTCACTATGGTCCCTTCATCGTTGAGGGTGAACTGACCGTTGCGGGTATAGGCCGCACTACCATCCGGCAGCTGAATTTCAAAGTAGCCGCGACCACTGATCATCAAGTCGAGCGAGTTGTCAGTGGTTTGTACGTTGCCCTGGCTGTGGTTTTTCTGGGTCGCCACCACCTTGGCACCCGCCCCCAGCATCAGGCCGGAGGGGAGCTCGGTATCGGCAGAGGAGCGGCCACCGGGCTGATTGATGTTTTGATACAGCAGATCTTCAAAGATGGCCCGTGACTTTTTGAAGCCCACGGTGCTGGCGTTCGCCAGGTTGTTCGAAGTAACCGAAATATTGGTCTGCTGTGCATCCAACCCGGTCTTGCTGATCCAGAGTGCGGGATTCATAGGTAACTCCTTGATTAGCTGATTCGCAGCAGTTGGGTTTGAGCTTCATCATTCTCTTCGGCCGTCTTCATGATTTTGACCTGGGTTTCGAACTGGCGTTGCAGCCGGATCAGGTTGGTCATCTCATCCACCACATTGACGTTGCTCCCCTCAAGGGAGCCGGCAATCAGGCCAACGTTGGCAGAGGCGGGTTCATTCTGACCATCCTTGCGGCGAAACAGACCATCTTGCCCCTTCTCCACCGCATCGGCGGCCGGGTTGACCAGCTTGATCCGCTGAAAATCTTCCGGCAAGTTGGCGGCAGCCCCCTCCGGACGACCGCTTATGGTGCCATCCCGATTGATCTCGAGTTTCTCCATCGGCATCGGCAGCACGATGGGCTGACCACCGTCATCCACCACATTCAGTCCGGTCGAGGTCTGCAAGTTGCCGGTCGCATTGACCTGCAAATTCCCCATGCGGGTATAGGCCTCACCGCCCTTGGGATCCTGCACGGCAATCCAGCCAGGACCATCCACCGCCACGTCCAAATCCCGTCCGGTGGTCATCAGCATGCCATGCTGCAGGTTCTGCCCCGGGCGCTCAGCCATGGCAAACACCCGGCTTGGCAAGCCCTCTCCGAACGCCTGCATGCTTCTGGCCTGCTCGAAATCGGACTTGAAACCGGTGGTATTGGCATTGGCGAGGTTGTTGCCCCGAACAGCCAGGCTGTTCATGGTCTCTTTGGCCCCGGACATGGCGATATAAAGCAGGTGATCCATGGAATTCTCCGTCAAACAGATGACTCTGACAGGAGAAATGCAATTAGAGTGCCAACAGCAGAAATATGGGGGGATAAGGATGGGAATGCGACAGAAACAGAGAGGGGGCCAAGCCCCCTCTCATTATCATTTATTGCGCGATTAACGGATCTGCAGGATGGTCTGCTGCAGCGAACTGTTGACCTCCAGAGAACGGGAGTTGGCCTGGAAGTTACGCTGAGCAGTGATCAGGTCCACAAGCTCCGAGGTCAAATCCACGTTGGACTGCTCTAGGGAGGATGATTTGATGGTGCCAAATGTCCCTGAGTTTGGCGTCCCCGGCAAGGCATCGCCAGAGAGCAGAGACTGACGCCAAGAGGTATCACCAACCTGAGTCAATCCTTGTGAGTTGGCAAACTTGGCCATTGCCACCATGGCTACCTTGATGGTGGTTGCGTTACTGTAAGTCGCGGACACGATACCATCCGGAGTAATCTCCACCTTGGTCAAACGACCGACAGTGGAACCATCCTGAGTCAACTTGTTGACTTCAAACGGTGAAGCATACTGGGTCACCGTTCCGAAGTTGATATCCACCTGCTGAGTGGGATCTGCACCATTGGTGATAATGCCAGCGCCTGTCGGGGGCGCGGCTCCCAATTGCTCTGTCTTGATGGTCGCCGGTGTAGTCGGGGTAATCATCTTGCCATCAGCCCCGAAGGTAACTCTTGCGCCAGCAGGCGCCTGACTCAAACCAGTCGCCATAGTGGGTGTGACACCACCGACAATATCAATAGGCTTATCACCTTGGTAGAGGTACATACGCCAAGCAGTAGGATTGGCGGGTTTGGTCAGATCTGCCGGGTCAGCCTCTTTGACAAAATATTGCGTGATGGTATGCGGCTCACCCAGTGAGTCATAAATCACCACAGAAGTTGAAGAGGAATATGTTTTCGAATCTTTGGGGTCAAAAGTAGAGGCATCACCCACCGCATTACCTGCGGGCAGGGGCGCCGCTGTCGATGGCAGGTTGAAACTGGCGTCAATCTTGGTTGTCTTGATTGGTTCACCGGCCTTGTCAGGTATCTGAATCGGCTTGGTCGCATTGATACTTACCGCCTTAGGCGTGCCATCGGCGTTGATTTCGTAACCTTGCAGATAATGGCCCTGATTGTTGACCATATAGCTGTTTTCATTGAGCTTGAAGGCACCGGCACGGGTGTAGGTGCGATCCAGGTTGGTCAGACCGTCAGAGGTCACAAAGAAGCCGTTACCCTGAATAGCCAGATCCAGTGCGTTATTGGTAAATTGCAGCGCCCCCTGGTGGAACTGCTGAGCAACTGCACCTGTCGCTACACCGTTACCGACCTGGGTCTTGGCATTGACAAAGATGGAGTTGGCGTAGACATCCGCAAACTCGGCACGGGACTCTTTAAAGCCCATGGTGTTAACGTTGGCAATGTTGTTGGCGGTGACGTTCAAGTCTTTTTGTGCCGCGTTGACACCGCTCAAGGCATTGTTAAATGACATATCCAGCTCCTTAGATCGATGCTGTCGACGTGGTTTTTGACGGTGTAACCGTCTGGTTTGAATTAGTTCCTGATATTTGCAAGATGCTACTCAACAGCGTGCTACCCAAGCCTTTCACGTTAAGCATTGTCGGATTGCTCGCATTGCCCAGCGCCACACTATCCACCTTGCCGTAAGCATAAGCAGCAATACTTTCAGATTTGCCATCCAGAGTACCGCTTGCCTTAATCACATATTTACCTGACTTGACCCGCTTTCCATCTTTGTCTGTGCCATCCCAGGCAACTTCAACGTTGCCTCGCTGCTCCCCTTCGAGAGAGAATTCCTTGATAACCTGGCCTTTTTCATCTTCTATGGTGACCTTGACGCTCGAATATTTATTCGTCGTTCCCACAGCCACAACACCGGGGAGAGAGCCCTCCTTATCCAGATAGCCGGTATTGCTCTGCAACAGCACATTTTGTCCCACCAATGCGGAGGCTTGCAGTGCCTGACTGGAGATCATCTGGTCATTAAGCTTACCCATCTGAGTGGACAAACTGCTGATCCCCTCAGATGTCGACATGGATGCCATCTGGGAGAGCATCTGGGCGTTATCAACAGGCTTGAAAGGATCCTGATACGACAGCTGCATGGTCAGCAGCTTTAGAAAGGAAGCCTGATCCAGCTCTTTCTTGGGCGTCGTGGTGGTGCCTGTCGTCTGGGTCGTGGTACGGCTTATACCGTTAGCACTGTTGGTTGTATCGACCATGCTGCATCCCTCCTATCAGGACTTGCCAAGCTGGAGCGTCTGCTGCAGCATCTTCTTGGCCGAATCTGCAACCTGTACGTTGGTCTGGTAGCTGCGCGAGGCGTTGATCATGTCGGCCATCTCTTCAACCATGTTGACGTTTGGCTTGAAGATAAAACCGTCTTTATCCGCCATCGGGTGGTTGGGGTTGTACTCCTTGAGTAGTGGCGCCTTGCTCTCGACAATCCCCTTCACCTCAACCCCGACCGAGCCCTGCTTGTCAGACATCGCCTGATCGAGCTGGGCGGCAAAGACTGGCCGCCTGGCGTGGTAAGTATTTTCCACACTGGAGCTGACACTGTCCGCGTTGGCCATGTTGCTGGCAACCGTGTTGAGGCGCACTGACTGTGCGCTCATAGCCGAGCCTGCTATGTCAAAGACCTTGAACAAACTCATCACTGCTCTCCTTTCAGGGCCTTTAGCAGGCCACTGATCTTGCTATTCATAAATTCAAGGGAGGTTTGATACTCGAGGCTATTACGCAGAAATTCGCTGCGCTCCTGCTGCACATCGACTGTATTGCCGTCACCTGTATCCGGTTGCAGCGGGTTGCGATATTGCACGGTACCTGGGGCGTCCATATTCAAGGCAAAATGCTTTTCGCTGGTCGTTGCCAAACCAAACCCCTGATGCGACTGGGCCTCCTGCAATGCCTGAGCAAAATTGATATCCCTGGCTTTGAAGCCCGGGGTATCTGCGTTGGCAATATTGCTGGAAAGCACCTCAGCACGCTTGGCACGAACGCTTATGGTGTGTTGATGCACACCGAATGCCTTGTCAAATGAAAGAGCCATAGCACACCTCCTGCTTGGTTTATTTTGTTTGCAAGAGGTGTGCCATAAGCAAATCTCTCAGGTCGATGGTTTGGGTATGAGCACATTGCAAACCGAAAACGACAGGAGCATCTCGTGCCCTGAGTCAGACGGCATCATTTGGCCACCTTAAGGTTTCAACCACTTTTGCAGTGGCGAGATGGTAGGTAAATAGAAAGACTGAGCTGTAGATAAAGAAAGAGGGAAGCTCGCTGCTTCCCTCTTTGTATGAACTGGTTAAATCCGGTAAAACCCCGAATATCGTGGCCATCAGGCCTATTTGACCTTGTAGACAATCCCCGGATTGCAGCGGATCATCTCGAACCGATCGGTTAACCCGGCCAGTGACTCCGACGCGCCCAGCATCAGATATCCACCGGGGTTGAGACTGGCAGCAAACTGGTTGAGGATCTTCGACTTCACTTCCGGCGCAAAATAGATGAGCACGTTACGGCAAAAAATAATGTCGAACTTGCCGAGCAGACTATAACTCTCCAACAAGTTCAGTGGCCGGAAGGTGGTCAATTTTCTGACTCGCTCGGCAACCCGCATCTTGTTGTCACCGTAAGGCTCAAAAAACATCTTCTTGCGCTCCGGTGACAAACCGCGTGCCAGAGCAAGGCTATCGTAAACGCCTTCCTTACACTGATTGAGCATGGTCGTCGAAATATCCGTCCCGACAATCTGCACGCCACCAGGCAAGGTACCCGGCTTTTTCATCTGCTGCTCCAGTGCCGTCATGGCAATGGAATAGGGCTCCTGACCTGACGAGGATGCAGCCGACCAGATCTTGATGGGTCGGCCACTTTTCCCCAACTCGGGGAAAATCTTGTCAGTAAGAAGCTGAAACGGGTAAGTATCACGAAACCAGAGGGTCTCATTGGTCGTCATGGCATCTACTACGGCCATTTTCAGGTCACGCTCTCGCACACTCATTGCACGGGTAACCAGATCAGACAGACTCTCGATGCCAAACTGAGCCATCAAAGGTGAAAGACGGCTCTTCACCAGATACTGTTTGTTATCCCCCAGCACAATTCCGCTCTGTACCGCCAGAAAGTTGCTGAACTGTTTGTATAAGTCGTCCGAAAGTGTCTTCATGCAGCTGTTCTTCTTTATTAGAGTGCGTTTTGTACGGCCTTGGCCAATTCATCAGGCTGGAACTTGGCGATAAAATTGTTCGCACCAACTTTCTGCACCATTGCCTGGTTGAATACTCCACTGAGCGAGGTATGCAGAATAACATGCAAATCCTTGAGATTGGGATTATTCCGGATCTCGGCAGTGAAGGTATAGCCATCCATTTCCGGCATTTCGATATCCGAAATAACCAGCGCAACCTGATCCTTGATAGGACCATTTTTGGTCATTTCCAGCAGCATGTTCAATGCTTCGCGGCCATCTTTTGCCAACACGCACTCAACACCGATAGCCTCAAGCGCACGTTGTACCTGTTTGCGTGCCACTGAGGAGTCATCCGCAACAAGAACAGGACGCCCCAGAGTAGGGTGGTCGACACTGGCCTGAACCAACTCCTCACTCACATCCGTTGCAACCGGCGAAATTTCGTTCAATATCCGCTCAACATCAAGGATTTCGACCAACTCGCCATCGACTTCAGTCACGGCTGTCATGTAGTTGATGCGACCCGCACCTTTGGGCGGAGGCAGGATGGATTCCCAGTTCATATTGATGATGCGCTCGACCGAATGCACCAGAAAACCCTGAATAGAGCGGTTGTACTCGGAGATGATAATGAAGCATTTGCTCAGATCATCTATCGGGCGTTTGCCAACCGCCATGCTGAGGTCGATGACCGAGATAGTCTGGCCACGAATATGAGCCACCCCGCGAATGCAGGAGTTCAATTTTGGCATCACGGTCAAGGGGGGACACTGCAACACTTCACGCACTTTGAATACGTTGATGCCAAATCTTTGACGTCCATTGAGACGAAACAACAACAACTCCAGCCGGTTTTGCCCCACTAGCTGGGTACGTTGGTTGACCGAGTCCAGGATACTGGCCATAAACACTCCCTAAAAACGCTTGGCATTAATCATGCATGCGTGATGGATTGCGTCAGACTATCGATGTGACAACGAACAGATTCTGAAGCAATCATAGTTAAATATGGTGATATGCGTGAACAACTTATCGACCAACGAGCGAAAATGATTAACCGACTTTTACTCATCAGCCTCTTTTTTGGCAGCATATCTTCCAGCTACGCCTCGGACGTCACTACTTATCTGCAAGAAAAGGCACAAGAGTTCGTTTACAACCAGCTGGATATTCCGTTGGATGCCAGAGCTGAGGTCACCTCTGCCACGCTGGATGAACGGCTCCCACTGACCCGCTGCGAAGATCTGCTCACTATCAGCTTACCAGCAAAAATGGAAATTCGCCGTAATACAACAGTTTACCTTAAATGTGAGGAAGAGAGGCCCTGGGACGTCTATCTCCCGGTGCGGGTCAGCATTCAAAAGCCCTATGTCACTGTGACCAACCCCATCGCCAAGGGGGATCTGCTGAGTGAAAGCCAGCTGGTGTTGGCCTATCAGGATCAGACCCTGATCCGCGGCGACTACCTGACTGACACAGCCCCTCTTATCGGAGTACGCAGCAAGCGGGAGCTAAAACCTGGGCAACCCATCCGTTTGAGCCAGGTTTGTGTCGTGTGCAAAGGGGATCAGGTCACCCTGACGGCAGAAAACAGCAACTTCCAGATCAAAACCATGGCCCGAGCCTTGCAAGATGGCAGCTTCGGAGAGATCATCAAACTCGTCAATATTCGCTCCGGCAAAACCGTTGAGGGTAAAGTCAGTGCAGTAGGTGCCGTATCGGTCACTTTTTAAATCCGGATCCTTGACAACTTTTTTCTAAAGTTTTGATCTGCCGCACCGATAAACAGGTAAGCAAACCTTAAAGCAGACGAAGGTAACTAAAATGGCCATCAACAATATCAACAACTTGGCGAATAATCGGTTGCAAAATACCGCTAATAGCCAGGGGACAGGCAGCAAGTCAGTCACCTCATCGCCCGAAAACAAAGCGGCTACTGTCAAGCTGGACTCCGTCTCCTTGACCAGTGAGGCGCAACAATTGCAAAAAATGCAACAAAACCTCAATACCGCCTCGACCGGCAATGAGAGCAAGGTCGAACGGCTGAAAAAAGCCGTCGCGAGTGGCGAATATCAGGTTAACAGCGACGCTGTGGCCAAGAAGATGTTCAGTTTCGAGGCCAATCTGGACAAAGTTCTGGGATGATGGACTTACCTTCGTTACTGCACTCCCAAGATGATTACCTCAGCCAGATGCAAGGCATTCTGGAAGAGGAGTTCAGCTTGCTCGAACAGCATCAGGCACTGGCCCTGCCCGCACTGACCGAGCGCAAACAGCAGTTGCTTGCTGCGATAGAAACGCTGGACAAGACCCTCGCAGAGATGCCGGAACTGGCACTGCAGCTGGCTGCCTATCCCGACGAGATAGCACAGCTTCGTGCAAAACTGGATGCCTGCCAGGCACAAAATGATATCAACGGTCGCTTGCTTGAATTGAGCATCGTCTCCAACCGTCGTCTGGCAACCTTTCTGAGTCAGCTGCGCGATCGCAACAGCCTGACCTATGACGCCAAGGGTAACACTCGCTCTGGCACCCGCTCCTACGGTATCAAGGCCTGACATCTCTTATCAGGCCTTGCATTTTTGCTCTCCGTTTTAAAGCACCAGTCGCAACAACTCTCGCCCGTCCTCACACGCATTGACGCGCAGTACTCCGTCCTCATAGCTCCCGTAACTGGCAGGCAACTCGCCGCGCGGGAAACAGATCGACCCCGGGTTCATCAATATCCGTTCCCCTTGCCACTCCAGCACCGGCACATGGGTGTGACCGCTCAGGAACAGACTGCCCGCCGGGAGCTGTACCTCGTCCGGGCGATAAAGATGGCCATGGCTGACAAACCAGCGCCGCTCATCGACCAGCAGCTGGTTGTAGGGGGCTGTGATGGGAAAGCGCAACAGCATCTGATCCACTTCGGAATCACAATTGCCCCGCACCGCGATGATTTGCGGTGCCAGCTCGTTGAGCCGATCAGCCACGGCGGCCGGGTTATATCCCTCCGGCAGAGGATTGCGCGGGCCATGGTTGAGCAGATCGCCGAGCAGCAGATAGTGGTCCGGCTGCCAGGGCTCAAGTTGGGTCAGCACCCGCTCCAGCGCAATGATGCTGCCGTGGATGTCGGAAATGATGGCAAGTTTCATGAAATGCTCCTCACTGCGGGCTGAAATAGAGATCCTTGGTGGCAATCGTCCCTTTCAAATTCTGGCTGGGCAGCCCTCGCAGCGCGGGATCGACCAGTCTCATCTGATTGTAATGATACACGGGGAGGATCGGCGCCTCCTCAAGCAGCAACTGTTCGGCATGCCGGTAGAGTTCAACACGGCTCGCGCTGTCCAGCGTATTGGCTGCCTGCTCCAGCAACAGATCAAAATCGGGATTGCAGTAGCCGCTCTCGTTGCGCAGATCCTGACAACGGAAGCTGCCCAGCATGGCTGATGGCTCCACATAATCGCCAAACAGGAAGCTTCTGGCCACCTGGAAATCACCGCTATCCTTGGCCACCTGATAGGCACCCCACTCCAGACTGTTGAGGGTGACCTGTACCCCCAGCTTCTGCCACATGGCGGCAATGGCCATCGCCATCTGCTTGTGGGTTTCTGCGCTGTTGTAGGTAATGCTCAGCTTGAGTGGATTGGCACTGTTATACCCGGCCGCTGACAACAACGCTGCCGCTTTGGCCTGGCGGGTTGGCATATCTTCAAGCGCCACAGGCAATATCACCCGGGGGTAACCCGGCATCTCCGGCAACAGCGACCATGCCGCCTGTTCATCCTGCCCGCTCACCGATCCAATGAGCTGCTGTCGATCAACCGCCATGGAGAGCGCCTGACGCACCCGCACATCCTGCAGTTCGGGGCGCTTCAAATTGAACGCATAGAGATAGGTGCCAAACAGCGGCAAGCCCCAGAGCCGCTCCGGAGATTCGCGCTTCATCTTCTGGTAATAGCCGAGGGAGACCTTGTTGGTAAGCTGGATTTCACCAGCCTCATAGCGCAGCCGTTCGGCATGTTGCGAGGTGATAGGCAAATAGGTGACCCGTCCGATACGGGTGTGAAGGTCATCCCAGTAGTGGATATTGCGCTCGGCTTCGATCCGCTCGTTCGGCGTCCAGCTTGTCAGCCGGTAAGCACCATTGCTCACCAGCTTGCCGGGCTCGGTCCACTGCTTGCCAAATTTGGCTATCGCCTTCTGATTGACTGGCACAAAGGGGCGCTGACTGATGAGCTGCAGGAAATAGGGAGCCGGCCGCTCCAGAGTGATTTTCAGGATCTGATCGCTTTGCGCTTCAATGCCAAGATTGCCGAGCTCCAGCGCACCGGCATAGATGGATTGCGCATTGTTGATCCCCGTCGCCAGCAGCAATCCGGCAGAAGGGGAGTTGATGGCCGGATCGAGCAGACGGCGCCAGGCATAGACGAAATCAGCGGCCACCAGCGGCTCGCCATTGGACCATTTCAGTTGAGGGCGCAGGAAGAATCGCCACTCCAGCCCATCTTCACTCACCTCCCAGCGCTGTGCCTGAGCGGGAACGATATGCCCCTGACCATCTTCGCTGACCAGCCCTTCAAACAGATCGACCAGTACCGCCTCCCCCGGAAAACCGGAGCGCACCAGCGCAGGATCCAGCGACTCCGGCTCGGCACCGTTGCCCTTTACCAGGGTTTGCCGATCGGCAAGCAGAGGCTGCTGCTCAACGGTGGTGGCATGGGCCAGGGGCCCAGCCAGCACGGCAAGCAATAGCGGGGAGAGCCAGCGTTGCGCCAGCTTGGGGAAGAAACCATACCTCATGACCAAACCTCGAATAAAACCACTGCAGGAGGGGAAGGCCGACGGCGCGCCTGATGAATGCCTGATGCCGCTCTTGTTATCCCCGAAAACGCCCCGTATTGTATCGGGCTTGCCCGGGAGATGGAGTCTTTCGGGTTAATTTTTTCAGGAGTTTTTATGGGTTATGAGTGGCTGGCCCTCGCGTCGGCCAGTTTATGGGCAGTTGCAGCGCTAATTTCGGTCAAACCGGCCCGTCATCTCGGCGCATTTGCCTACAGCCGCTGGCGCATGTTTCTGGTCAGCCTGATGCTCGGCACCATGAGTCTGCTCACCGGTGGCTGGCAAACCCTCACCGCAAGCGCCCTGCCCCTACTCGCCATCTCGGGGCTGGTCGGCATCTTCGTGGGCGATACCGCGTTGTTTGCCTGCATGAACCGGCTGGGGCCAAGACGCAGTGCCCTGCTCTTCTCCTGCCATGCGCTGTTTTCCGCCCTGCTTGGGCTCTGGCTCTTTAATGAACAGCTGACAGGCTGGCGACTGCTGGGGGCCATGCTGGTCTTTGCTGGCGTAATGCTGGCGATCCTGTTTGGCAGACGCAGTAGCAGCAACGAGTGGGAGCAGATCCGTGGCAATCTGGCGCTGGGAATTGTCCTTGGCCTGACGGCAGCACTGTGTCAGAGCGTGGGAGCCATCATCGCCAAGCCGGTGATGATGAGTGGTGAGGTGGATGCGGTGAGTGCATCGGGTATCCGGATGGGCAGTGCCCTGCTGGCCCACTGCGTCCTGCGGCTTGGGCGCTTGCCGCTGACCATGCCGTTCAAACCGGTCAATCGCCATATCCTCGCCATGATTGCCACCAACGGTTTTCTGGCGATGGGGCTGGGGATGACGCTGATCCTGATGGCGCTGCGGCAGGGCGAGGTGGGCATGGTGGCCATTCTCTCCTCTACCACGCCGGTACTGCTGCTGCCGCTGTTGTGGTGGCACTCGGGGGAGCGGCCATCCATTGCCGCCTGGGCGGGTGCACTGATTGCCACCCTGGGCACGGCGCTGGTGCTGGGTTTCAGCACTCACTGACACCCGGCACCATCCCAGATCAGAACAGGGCAATCTCCTCAGCGGTCAGCTCACGATATTCACCGGGTGCCAACTCTTCATCCAGCGTCAGGCCGCCCACCCGCTCGCGATGCAAGCCAACGACCTTGTTGCCGATGGAGGCAAACATCCGCTTGACCTGATGGTACTTGCCTTCGTGGATGGTCAGTCGGGCCTCGTACTCGCCGAGAATTTCCAGCTGGGCAGGACGAGTTTTATCGGTCTCGTTACGCAGGTAGACCCCTTCGGCGAACAGCGCGATCGCATCCGGGCTCACCGGATCGGCCAGCCAGACGTGATAGGTCTTGGCACACTCGTGGCGCGGCGAGGTGATGCGGTGGGACCATTGACCATCGTCGGTCACCAGCACCAGACCCGTGGTATCGAGGTCGAGGCGCCCCACTACATGCAGCTTGCCCATCGCCGGTTCATCCATCAGGAAGAAGACGGTCGGGTGATCCGGATCCTCGTTGGAGCAGACATACCCTTCCGGCTTGTGCAGCATGAAATAGCGGTTGCGCTGCTCCAGCGTCAGCAGCACGCCGTCAAACTCGATCTGGCTCTGCTCATTGATATGA
This sequence comes from Aeromonas sp. R9-2, assembly GCF_040908025.1. Classification (NCBI taxonomy): domain Bacteria; kingdom Pseudomonadati; phylum Pseudomonadota; class Gammaproteobacteria; order Aeromonadales; family Aeromonadaceae; genus Aeromonas; species Aeromonas sp. R9-2. The sequence continues at coordinate 34,982 of NZ_JBFOCX010000009.1, read as the reverse complement.
AAGGCGGGCTGCTTGACCACAATGCCATCCACCATGACCTCACCCTGACGGATCAGTTTGCCTGCCAGCGAGCGGGTCAAATCGGAACAATCGCACAGAAATTTATCAAGCCGCATTCACAACCTCGGAGTCCAACAAGTAAAGGGGCGTCATTATATCGGGCGGGGGCGACAACGCCACTGTTAAGGGGTTGCCAATTATGACGAACTGGTCATCCGATGTTACACTTCTCCGGTGTGACCCATCCGAACGATACTCATAATAATAAGAGTCAGGAAGCCCTCATGAAGTCTCAAGCATCCTATCCTGTCATTCCCGTCAACCAGCTGAAACCCGGCATGTATGTCATTGCTATCGCCAGCCAGACAGGTGGGATGGAGATCGCCCAGATGGGCTTGGTGACCAGCGTGGCGCAAATTGCCAATCTGGTGCGCCAGGGGGTGCTCACGGTACGTATCGATCTGGCCCGCAGCAAGCTGGGCAGTGCCGAAAGTGACGCCGTTACCTCCCCCGACCTCAATGCCAACAGCGCCCAGGTAGGGCGCAGGGCCAGTGCCAACGGCGAAGGACGGGAGCTTAAAATCCGCCGCCTCTATCAGGAAGCGCGCGAGCTGCAAGGCAAGTTCATTCGCCACCTCAAAGCGGGTGAACCCATCGACATCACCCCGCTGGCCGAAGTCGCCGAAGAGATGGTGGACACCATGTTCACCCACGGCGATGCCATGCTCTGTCTGGCCCGTATTCGCGCCAAGGATGCCTACCTAATGGAGCACTCCATGAACGTGGCCATTCTGCTGGCCAACTTCGGCCGCTATCTGGGACTGGAGCGCAGCGTACTCAAGGAGCTGACCCTGGGTGGCCTGCTGCACGACGTGGGCAAGATCATGACCCCGGACGAGGTGCTCCACAAACCGGGCAAGCTGACCGATGAGGAGTTCGCCATCATGCGTCAGCATGTGGTGCACAGTTACGAGATCCTCAGCAATACCCCGGGCATCACCCCCACCATGCTGGAGGTGGCCGCCAACCACCACGAGCGGCTCGATGGCTCCGGCTACCCGCAGCGACTCAAGGGAGAGCAGCTCTCCCTCTATACCCGGATGAGCGGCATCGTCGATGTCTATGATGCCATCACTGCAGATCGAGTCTACAAAGCGGGTATGCAGCCGACCCAGGCCTTCCGCATTCTGCTCAAGGGGATCAATCAGCACTTCGATGCCGAACTGGTTACCAAGTTCATCAAGTGCATGGGAGTCTATCCGGTGGGAACCCTGGTACAGCTCTCAAACCAGCGCCTGGCTATCGTGATGCAGCGCAACGAGCAGCAGCCACTCAAGCCGGTGGTCAAGGTGATCTATCACGCCACCCAGCGTCACTACCTCGACGTACAGTGGCTGGATCTGGCCAAGTCAGGGGTGCAGGAGAGCATCGAAAACACGGTCGACCCCAAAGAGTTTGGCATCAACCTCGCCAACTTCTTCTAATCCCTCACCTCGGATCTTCATGATTGGCGCTGGCTGTCGAGCCAGTGCCGGATCAGAAACTCCTCATCCAGCGGCGAGAGATCAAAACGCAGGCTGGCCTCTTCAATGGCGGCGATATCGTGCTGATGATGCTCGCTGAGCCAAAGCACCGCACGACGCAAATCTTCACCATGGGGGAGCAGCAGATGGTCGCTCATGGGATACCTCCGGTAGACTGCAGGGCGGCCCGCGAACGTGGCCACCTGTTTCCAGTCTAGTCGGTCAATCCCCATCACCCGCGCTTCTTCACCCTCCCCCCTCAATCACTGCAATCAGCTTGCCACCGGGATCAGCGACCGAAAGCGCGCTGCCAATCCTGATCGAACTTCACCAGCGCCGCATCCACCGCCGGCACGTTCAGCAGCTGCTCGGCCACGTCGAGCGGCAAGGTGATCGATTGGCAACCCGCCAGCAGGCAGTCGAGCGCCTGACGGGGAGTGCGGAATGATGCCGCAAGCACCTTGCTGTTCGGCGCGTGCAGCGCAAGCAGCTGTTGCAGCTCCTGCACGGTGGCGATGCCATCGCCCCCCTGGGCATCCAGCCGGTTAACGTAGGGCGCGACATATTCCGCTCCCGCCACCGCCGCCAGCCAGCCTTGCAACGGAGTGTATACCGCAGTTCCCAGAGTCGGCACACCGTTGGCGGTCAGGCTCTTGATGGCTGCCAGCCCTTCTGCGCACACCGGGATCTTAATCACCAGATCCGGGTCCAGTTCACGCAGGGCGAATGCCTCGCGCACCATCTCGGTTTCGGTTTTGGCCATCACCTGGGCAAACAGGCGCGCCTTGGGCCCCAGCACGTCGCGCAGGGCGGGCAGCAGCTCACAGAGCGGCAAACCCCCGGCGGCGGTAATGGAAGGATTGGTGGTGACACCGGCCAACGGCAGGATCCGTGACCAGCGACGCACTGCCGCCACATCGGCGGTATCGAGATACAGCTCCATCTCTAACTCCTTAACGGGATGTTCAATATGTCGCCATTCTAGCGATAAAACATCTGCAAATAGCTTGATCGAAATCAAATCAACTTTCGAATGAAGGCAAATAGAATGCAAATACAAAAGGAGGTGGTATGATTTTCGACCTGCAACGATATTCAACTCACGACGGCCCCGGCATTCGCACCCTGGTGTTTCTCAAGGGGTGCTCGCTGGCCTGTCTGTGGTGTCAAAACCCGGAAAGCCGCTCTCCCAAGCCGGACATACTACTCGACCGGCGCCAGTGCATCGAGGGATGCCAGCTATGCAGCCAGGCGTGTCCGGCAATCTTGCGTGACAGCGAGGGCATCCAGCTCAGCCGTTCGGCCCTCAAGGCCGGCGATATGGAACGGCTGCGCGGCCTCTGCCCCAGCGAAGCGCTGCAGGTGTGCGGCCGGGATGAAACGCTGGACACCCTGATGGACACCATCCTGCGGGATCATCCCTTCTTCGAACGCAGCGGCGGTGGCGTCACCCTCTCCGGTGGCGAGCCTTTTATGCAGCCCGACTTTGCCGCCGCTTTGCTGGCCCGCTGCAAGGCCGAAGGGCTGCACACGGCGGTCGAGAGCTGCCTGCATGTGCCCTGGCACCAGATTGAGCCAAGCCTCCACTCACTGGATCTGGTGCTGGCGGATCTCAAACACGTGGATAAAGAACGCTTCTTCCACTGGACCCGCGGCAAGGTGGAGCTGCCCATCGCGAACCTCAAGCGCCTCGCCGAGCGCGGCGTGCCGATGCAGATCCGGGTGCCACTCATTCCCGGCTTCAATGCCGACCACGCATCGATCGAAGCCATCACCGACACCGCTGCCAGCCTCGGCACCGTGCAGGAGATCCACTTCCTCCCCTACCACACCTTAGGCGTGGGCAAATATGCCCTGCTGGATCTGCCCTATCAGGCGCCGGAGACACCGCTCGACGACCCCGATTTACTCCACTTTGCCCATGCATACGCCCAACGTCAGGGGCTGACCCCTGTGACCAGAGGATAAGATCATGACCCAGCTCGACCTCAATACCCTCAGCCCGCGGCTCCGCACCCACAAAGAGAGCCTGATCCACATCGTTCAGCCACCGGTCTGCACCGAGCGTGCCCGCCACTACACCGAGGCCTATCAGGCTCATCTCGCCCGGCCACTACCAGTGCGCCGCGCCCTGGCTCTGGCCCATCACCTCAAGGAACGCACCATCTGGATCAAGCACGACGAGCTTATCGTCGGCAATCAGGCCAGTCAGGTACGGGCGGCGCCACTGTTTCCCGAATACACGGTGAGCTGGATTGAGAAGGAGATCGACGAGCTGGCAGACCGTCCCGGCGCCGGTTTTGCAGTCAGCGAAACCGACAAGGCGATCATCCACGCCCTCACCCCCTTCTGGCGCGGCCAGACGGTGCAGGATCGCTGCTTCGGCCTCTTTACCGACGAGCAGAAAGTGCTGCTGGAGAGCGGCATCATCAAGGCCGAGGGTAACATGACCTCGGGGGATGCCCACCTCGCGGTCAACTATGAGGAGCTGCTCACGCTGGGTCTCGATGGCTTCAAGGCCAAGGTGGCCGAGCGCCGCAGTCGGCTGGATTTGGCGGATTGGGCCGATCTGCAGCGCGAGCAGTTCCTGCACGCCGTCGCCATCACTCTGGATGCGGTCAGCGCTCACATCGCGCGCTACGCCGCACTTGCCCATGATATGGCAGCACAAGAATCTCGCCCCGAGCGCCGAAACGAGCTTGAGACCATAGCGCTCAACTGTGCCCACATCGCCCACCAGCCCCCCGAGACCTTCTGGCAGGCGCTGCAGCTCTGCTACTTTATCCAGCTCATCCTGCAGATCGAATCCAATGGCCACTCGGTGTCGTTCGGCCGGATGGATCAGTACCTCTACCCCTGGTATCGCCGCGAGGTGGAATTGTCGGAATCCCTGCCTCGGACGCGCGCCATCGAGCTGCTGCAAGGGTGCTGGCTCAAGTTGCTGGAGGTGAACAAGATCCGCTCCGGCACCCACTCCAAGGCATCCGCCGGCAGCCCGCTCTATCAAAACGTCACCATCGGCGGCCAGAACTGGCGGGATGGCGCGGCCCATGACGCGGTCAACGGCCTCTCCTACGCGATTCTGGAGTCCTGCGGCCAGCTGAGATCCACCCAGCCCAACCTCTCGGTGCGCTACCATGCCGGGATGAGCGAGGATTTCCTCGACGCCTGCATTCAGGTGATCCGCTGCGGCTTTGGCATGCCCGCCTTCAACAACGACGAGGTGGTGATCCCCGAGTTCATCAAGCTCGGGGTGAGCGTGGAGGATGCCCACCACTACGCCGCCATCGGTTGCATCGAGACCGCCGTGCCCGGCAAGTGGGGCTATCGCTGCACCGGCATGAGCTTTATCAACTTCGCCCGCATCCTGCTGGCCTCCCTTGATGGCGGCCGCGATGCCACCACCGGCAAGGTATTCCTGCCCCAGCCCCAGTCGCTGCGAGACGGGAGCTTTGGCAACTTTGACGAGGTGATGGCCCGCTGGGACGAGCAGGTGCGCTACTTCACCCGCAAATCCATCGAGATCGATTGTGTGGTCGACAGCGTGCTGGAGGCTCAGGCCCACGACATCCTCTGCAGCGCCCTGGTGGATGACTGCATCGGGCGCGGCAAGACCATCAAGGAGGGGGGCGCCGTCTATGACTGGGTCTCAGGTCTGCAGGTGGGGATCGCCAACCTCGGCAACAGTCTGGCAGCCCTGAAGAAACTGGTGTTCGAACAGGGGATAGTGGATCAGCAAGAGCTGGCCGAAGCACTCGAGCAAGATTTTTCAGGACTGGCGGGGGAGCAGCTGCGCCAGCGCCTCACCAATGCAGCCCCCAAATATGGCAACGATCTGGACGAGGTAGACATGCTGCTGGTGCAGGCTTACCAAAGCTACATCGACGAGCTTAAGGGGTTGCACAACACCCGCTTCGGCCGTGGCCCCATCGGCGGCACCTACTATGCCGGCACCTCCTCCATCTCGGCCAACGTCCCCTTCGGTGCCGCCACCATGGCCACCCCGGATGGCCGCCACGCCCGCACGCCGCTGGCGGAAGGGGCCAGCCCCTCATCGGGTTCGGATCGTCTCGGCCCGACGGCGGTGTTCAACTCCATCGGCAAGCTGCCCACGGCGGCCATCCTCGGCGGGGTGCTGCTCAACCAGAAGCTGAGTCCGGCGAGCCTTGAGAACGAGCGGGACAAGGCCAAGCTGATGAGCCTGCTGCACACCTTCTTCGAGGTGCACAAGGGGTGGCACGTGCAGTACAACATCGTCTCGCGGGAAACCCTGCTGGCAGCCAAGGCCAATCCGGATCAATACCGGGATCTGGTGGTACGGGTGGCGGGCTATTCAGCCTTCTTCACCGCCTTATCCCCGGATGCGCAAGATGATATCATCGCCCGCACCGAGCACAGTCTCTGACGGGGCGCTCCCCATGGCGCCTGTGACGTCATATGATTGGCAAGCCACCCTCGGGTGGCTTTCCGCTATCCACCACCTTGCATGCGAGCGCACCATGAATCCACGCCACCAACTGATCCTCACTCTGGTCCATCAGGCTCGCAAGATGAGCGTGAGTGAACTCTCCCGACACACAGGTGTGTCTGAGGTGACGGTGCGCAACGACCTCACCGCGCTGGAGAAACAGGGACTGCTCAGACGGGTACACGGCTCGGCCATGGCGCTGGAGACCGATGACCCCGATGCCCGGATGAACATCAACTACCTGCTCAAGGAGCGCCTCGCCGAGCGGGCCGCCCAGCTGGTGGAAGATGGCGAAACGGTCTTTATCGAAGGGGGCAGTGCCAACGCCATGCTGGCGCGCCATCTGGCCCTGCACAAACGGGTCACCATCATCACCATCAGCAGCTATATCGCCCATCTGCTCAAAGATACCCCGGCTCAGGTGGTGCTGCTCGGCGGGCTGTTCCAGCATCAGAGCGAGAGCGTGGTGGGGCCGCTCACGCGCCTCTGCATCGAGCAGGTGCACTTCTCCAAGGCCTTTATCGGGGTCGACGGTTTTCATCCCGAGATGGGCTTTACCGGCCGCGACATGATGCGGGCCGACGTGGTCAACAGCGTGCTGGCCAAGGGGATGACCAATGTGGTGATCACCGACAGCAGCAAATTTGGCGCCATCCACCCGAGCCAGCTTGGCGCGCCGGGCCAGATCAACGTGCTGGTTACCGACGATGCCCTGCCCGCCCCCATGCGGGCCGCCATCGCGGCCAAGGGGATCACCCTGCACTGCGTTGCGGCCTAGGCCACCCGCTAATTCACGCTATTTCATTGACCTGACAGGATAAAATTTTCATGATGAGCCAATCCCCATCGGGACTGACATCACCAGTGCGTGATCTGCAGGAAGCAGACTTCAGGAGAGCAAGGACATGCCATCGACCATCAACACCGGGGAGCGCCGACTCTCCCCTATCATTCGCGCCACCGCCATCACCCTGACCCTGTGCTGGAGCCCGTTTGGCTGGAGTGCCACACTGCCCGCCGACTTGAAGTGGGAGAGCAACAACCAGGATCCTCTCTATGCCGATCCGGCCGCCAAGCGCGGCGGCACCTTTCGCACCTTTATGACCAGCTTCCCCCTGACCTTGCGCAAATATGGCCCCGACTCCAACGGCGGCTTTGCCGGTTACGTGCGGGAAACCAACCTGCCACTGCTGAGCACTCATCCCGTCACCGGCAACCCCATGCCAATGCTGGCAAACGAGTGGGCCTTCGGCGCCGACAACAAGACCCTCTATTTTCGCATCAATCCCAAGGCACGCTGGTCAGACGGCCAGCCGGTCACCGCCGATGACTGGCTCTTTACCCTCAAGATGATGCGCAGCAAAGAGATCAACGATCCCAGGTACAACAACTACTACAGCACCCAGATAGCCGACATCACCAAGTTTGACGATCACACCCTGGCCATCACCAGCGGCACCGAAAAGAGCCGCCAGGATCTGCTCGAATCACTGCCCATCAGCCCGGAGCCAAGCCACGCCATCAAGCTCACCGCCAACTGGGTCAAGGAGTACAACTGGAAGGTGTTGCCAGTCACCGGTCCTTATCAGATCGATCAGGTGAAAAAGGGCAAATCGGTCACCTTCAAACGGATTGAAAACTGGTGGGGGGATGACGAGCGCTACTTCCAGCATCGCTTCAATCCTGCGCGGATCGAGATCAAGGTGCTCAGGGATCTGAACATCGCCTGGCAGCACTTCCTGCGCGGCGATCTCGACACCTTCCCGCTGGTGATGCCCAACTGGTGGCACGACAAGACCAAAACCGCGGAGTTCGAGAAGGGTTATATCGCGCGTACCTGGTTCTACAACCAGACCCCGCAATCGCCAATGGGGCTCTATCTCAACACCGCCGATCCGCTGCTGAATAATATCGATGTGCGGCTCGGGATCCAGCATGCCCTCAACCTCGACAAGATGCTCACCACCCTGCTGCGGGGGGATTACCAGCGACTCAACAGTTATGGCTCAGGTCAGGGTGAGTTTACCAACAGCGAGATCAAGGCCCGTCCGTTCGATCCCAAACTGGCACGGGAATACTTTGCCAAGGCAGGCTTTAACAAAGTGGGGCCGCAGGGGATTTTGCAAAACGACAAGAGGCAGTCACTGACCCTCGCCATCACCTACACCACCGCGGAACACGCCCAGCGGCTCACGCTGTTGCGGGAAGAGGCCAAGAAGACGGGGCTTAATCTGGAGCTCAACCTGATGGATGCCTCGGCCGGTTTCAAATCGATGCTGGAGAAAAAACACCAGAGCGCCTGGATGGCCTGGGCGGGTAGCCGCTATCCCGCCTATTGGGAGTTCTTCCACAAGGTCAACGCCAACAAGCCCCAGACCAACAACATCATGAACATCGATGACGAGGCCATCACAGCCTTGGTGGAGCAGTATGACAAGGAGTTCGACTTTGCCAAAAAGGCGGCCCTGTCACGGCAGATCCAGCAGCGGCTCTATGAGCTGGCAAGCTTCGTCCCTGCCTATCAGGTGCCCTACACCCGGGAAGGCGCCTGGCGCTGGATAAAACTGCCAAAAGTACCTGCAACACCCAAGAGCGAGCAGCTTTACTGGCCTCTTGGGGGCGACAACAGCGGTTACAGCTATGGCGGTCTGCTATGGATCGATGAAGAGCTAAAATCCGAGACCAGGGCAGCCATCAAGAGTGGCAAGACTTTCCCGGCCGAGCCTATCATCGACACCACTTATCGCCAGCCCTGATTGCATCAGCCCATCGGCAAAAGTCCTTAAAACAAAAGACCCCGCCAGATAGCGGGGTCTTTGTTGGCAACCGGTGTTGCGAATAGCTCGGTGATCAGCCGCGCTTGGCCTGCTTCTCGGCAATGGCGTCAGCCACGTCGGCCGGCTCCAGTACGATGCCTTCCTGATCCGGGGTCGGGAACACGGCAACACACAGCTCATCCTGCTCCATACCGTCAACCCAGCGCTCCAGCCACACCTTGAGGGTGATGGACTGCGGCTTGCAATCGGCCCACTCGCCTTCGGCCCACGCCTTGGCGTACTCCGGGTGCGGCCATACCGGGATGCAATCTTCATCGTCGGTGGTCAGCATCATGACGCCATGCTCGTCAGTCAGGACGAACAGCTCTTCATGCTCGACCAGCTTGCTGATGAAGTGATCGTAACGGTAATCAGCGTTCAGTTGCAGCGCGGCATTGCGCTCGGTGTCGCTCAGTTCATAGCTCATTGGCCAAGTCTCTCTCTCGATAAAGGGCACCATGTTCACATCTTGTCGTCAGCTTGTCCAGCTTGCAGCCCCTTGGCACCGGATGGGGAGGGCAATGACGCAAATAAGGATAGAGCAGCCTCCTCGATAGCGAGACCGCCAGCCATCATATTGCCCCTTTTACAGCGCAGGGGTGATCAGCTCTACATCAGGCTGCTCGCTCAGCTTTTGCCGCAGCCAGTAGGCGGACTCCACCTCGACAAAGCAGAGCAGATCCCGGCCATTGGCCGCCATCGTCATCAATTGTTCAAAACGCTGCTGTTGCTGTTGCTCCCAGGCGGCAGCAAGTTTCACCCCGTGGGCTTCATCCACCACTTCGCGGCGCAACTCGAACAGGTTATCGGTGATCGGGCTGTTGATCTTGGCGGCGCAGTGCCAGTACATCAGCAGGTTATCCATCATCTCGCTGTCGTAGTTGGCCAGTGCATCCAGCTCGGGTGTATCACCGCTGTCGCTGGCGGCAAAATCGCACCAGCCCGCATCGAGTGACGCCAGCTCATGAGTCCCATTGGCATGCTTGCGTAACAGTGCAATGTCGGCCCCCTTGCGTGCAGGTAACCACACCTCGCCCTGATGGGCATCCAGCAGGGACGTCAACGAAGCTGCGGGGTAAACCGGAAAGCGGGTACAAAGTGAATGCAGCAGGGATACCAGAGTGATCTTGACCATGAGCGATACCTTGAACAGGGCGAACAGCCACCAATAGACCGTCCGATATAAAGAAGTGCCCTATCCTACCACGTTTGGTCCGGCTCGGCCCTTGGCGAAGCTGTCAGCCAACCATCTGATTACGCCGAAAAAAACAGCATTTGAAACGCAGCATCCAGCCAAAGATCAATAATTTGAGCCAGCGCCCACTAAAGTGGATCCGGGGATGCTAGTTTGCATACATCTTTAGCGTAAGGAGTAAATCCATGATTGGGATCGACCAGGTTTCTAACGAATTCGTGAACGATTTGAAAATACTGGCATGCTTTGATCCGGCCAACATGAGCCTGGGGATTAAATTACGCAGCGATATGTCTGAAGAGTTGTGCCAAGCGGCAGCCCGTCTGCATCAACAGGGGCTCATCAGCGCAGAAGATGGCGGCTATCTCACCCCGTTTGGCATGACCATGGTTGAACACCTGCAACATCTGTTGGTCGCACTCAAACCGCTTTGACCGGCTGTGGTGCCCAGAGTGAAAAGTTGAGTAACTCCCAGCGCTCCCCTTGGTGAAGATGACAGGCAAACAGCAAAGGACCTTCGGGTCCTTTTACTTTGCCATCCACCAGCCACTCCCCCTCCCTTTCAGGCATCAGTCGCGCATTCACCTCATCAGGTTGCAGCGCAGCGCCTATTCGGACCTGGACAAATTGCTGGCAGATCACCTGCGCTTCCATCGCGGATTGAACCGGTACCGGCGCATCGGACGTCGGAGTCAAGGAGGCAGCAAGCAGGAGCGATAGCAGCATGATTCAGCACATGGGAGTTAGTAGCAGAAGCCATATAAACAAAAAGCCGTGGCACCAGAGGTACCACGGCTTTCTTAAATTCTGTAAGAATTACAGAGCGGTTACGTTCTCAGCCTGCGGGCCTTTCTGACCTTGGGTCACAGAGAACTGTACGCGCTGACCTTCAGCCAGGGTACGGAAACCGTTACCTTGAATGGCGCTGAAGTGAACGAAAACGTCCGGGCCGTTTTCTTGCTGGATGAAGCCAAAACCTTTGGTTTCGTTGAAAAACTTAACGGTACCGGTGATCATGTTAGACATATCTTTTAAACCTGTATTCAAAATAATTACTTATGCTTTTCAGCGGGTAAAGCTCAAAAAACGGGATTAACTTATGAACAACAGGACAAGATGTGAAACATCGTATTCATTGACATAACTATCGCCCTTTCAAGCTGGTTTGGATTATACGTGGCTTTGTAGATTACGCAAACAAATTTGTGCCCTGCCAACGGCAGGGCACAAACCGTTATAAGGTAGCTGCTTCCAACGCTTCGACCAGCGCTCTGAGAAAACGAGCCGCCTCCCCGCCAGTACAGGCTCTGTGGTCAAATGTCATCGACAGCGGCAGTGCCCTGACGGGACGCGCTTCACCATGGATGAACACCACTTTTTCGAACAGTTTGCCAGCCCCTATGATGGCCACCTGCGGCGGCGTGACGATGGGGCTGGCATAGCGGCCTGCGATGGCACCGAAGTTGGTGAGCGTAATGGTCGCCCCCTGCAACATCTCGCGCGGCACGGCGCGCGCCTTCACATCGGCGATCATCCGATCCAGCCCCTGCCGGATATCTGCCCCCTCCCGTTCGGCCACGTTCTCCATCACCGGCACATAGAGGCCATGCTTTGAATCCACCGCGATGGCTACATTGACCTCTTTGAACAGACGCCGTGACAGGGTGTCGCCATCAAACCAGGCGTTCATCGAGGGCTCGGCGCGGCACGCCACGCCAATGGCCTTGATAAGGCGCACCGTCACATCCTCATCAGACCGCCAGTGACGTAAATCCACCTCATCGGTGATGCTGACCGGCACCACAGTCTGATGAGAGAGCTCCATCGCCTTGGCCATGGCACGCCGTGACCCTTTGAGGAATTCGTTGCCACTGCTCTGCTGTGACTCGAATGCCTGCTGCACATCCAGTTCGGTCACCATGCCGCCGCTGCCACTTCCCTTGATCCAGTCGATATCCAGACCCAGTTTTTGTGCCAACAGTCGCACCGCAGGCATGGCTTGCACCAGCGATCCCCCCGGGGCAATGGCCCCCACCACGAAGTGATCCTCGATATGTTGCTGATGGGCGCTCACCTTGCCCACCACGGTGCCATCATCTTCGCCCCCCTCGAACTCCACCAGCGGCGCACCAATATGGAGGATATCTCCCTCGGCGCCGCAGAGACGGGCGATCACCCCGGCCACCGGAGAGGGCACATCCACCAGCGCCTTGGCCGTTTCCACCGACAAGAGCACCTGATCGACCGCAACGGTATCACCGGCACTCACCTTCCATTCGACGATCTCGGCTTCGGCCAACCCTTCACCCAGATCCGGTAATTTGAAAAATTTCATAGCCACTGGTTCTCCATCAGCTGGTGAGCGGCATCGGCGATATCCTGCTCGGTGATGAGGTAATACGCTTCGTTGCGATAGTAGGGAACGGCGGCATCCACGCCGGTCAGCCGCTTGGGCGGCGCCTTGAGGCTGGGAAGTGCCTGCTCGGTCACCCGCGCCACAATTTCGGCCCCGACCCCGAAGCTGCCACACGCCTCGTGTACCACCAGTAAACGGCCGGTCTTGCGTACCGAGGTGAGGATGGTCTCCATATCCAACGGCTTGATGGTGGCCAGATCCAGCACCTCGCACTGGATATCCTGCTCGGCCAGCAGGTTCGCCGCGCGCATCACCTCCTGAATGCAGGCCCCCCAGGCCACTATCGTGATATCCCGGCCCGGGCGCAGGGTGAAGCAGACATCCAGCGGCAAGCCGACACCGTCATCCACCACCTCGGATTTCATCGAGCGATAGATGCGATCCGGTTCGAAAAACATCACGGGATCCGGATCGCGGATGGCCGAGAGCAGCAGGCCATAGGCGCGTCTCGGGCTGGAGGGGATCACAACCCGTAGCCCCGGAATATGGGCAAACAGCGCCTCGACACTTTCGCTGTGGTGTTCCGGCGAGTGAATGCCCGCGCCATACGGGGAGCGATAGACAAGGGGACAGGAGAGACGGCCACGGGTACGGTTTCGCATCCGCGCCGCCTGACAGATGATCTGCTCCATACCGGGGAAAATGAAACCCTGAAACTGGAACTCAGCCACCGGCTTGAGCCCCTGGGTCGCCATGCCGACCGCCACCCCGGCGATCAATCCCTCAGCCAGCGGCGTGTCGATCACCCGCTTGAAACCGAACTTGTCGCGCAGCCCTACGGTGGCGCGAAACACCCCGCCGTTGACCCCCACGTCCTCGCCCAGTACCACCACATCCGGGTCGTGCTCCATCTCGTAGTGAAGGGCCATGTTGACCGCTTCCAGCAAACTGATCTCACTCATGGCCAACCTCCTGCTTCATCCCCTTGGCTATCACTCGCTCGCGCTGGGGCAAGAGTTCGGCGGGCAGGCTGGCGTAGTGATAATCGAGCATCGCCTCCGGTGGCTGAGGCACCATCGCCTCATAACGGGCGACCGCCTGTTCGACCTCTCGGGTAGCCTCCGCCAGCATGCTCTGCTCCTGCTCTTCATCCCACCAGCCCTGGCTGTGCATAAACTGGCGCAGCCGCTTGACCGGCTCTTTCGCCCAGGCTGCCTCAACCTCGGCCCCATCGCGATAGCGAGTGGCATCGTCGGCCGTGGTGTGATCGCCGAGGCGATAACTGACCGCCTCGATCAAAGTCGGCCCCTTGCCGCTACGGGCCCGTTCGACGGCACTGCGCGCGGCATCGTAGACCGCCACCACATCGTTGCCATCCACCTGCAGGCTGCGCACCCCGGCACCAATCCCCTTTTGGGCCAGCGTTGGGGCGCTCGATTGCAGCTTGCGCGGCACCGAGATGGCCCACTGGTTGTTGTTGACGATGATCACCATCGGCAGGTGCCAGACACCGGCGCAGTTGAGCCCCTCCAGAAAATCCCCCTTGGAGGTGCCGCCGTCGCCGATGGTGACCACGGCGACGCGCGGTTGATTACGCAGTTTGAAAGCCGAGGCAATACCGCAGGCGTGGGTGATCTGGGTGGCGATGGGGACGCAGATGGGGAGATCTTCTGAGGGAGTCCCATCGGGTTTGAGAAAATAACTGCCCCGCTCGTCACCACCCCAATATTGCAGGTTTTTCTCCATCGGCACGCCCCGCACATAGAGGGTGGGCATGTCTCGATAGTAGGGAACGTAGACATCCTGCGGCTGCATGGCGAGACCAATGCCAATCCCCACGGCTTCTGCGCCGAGATGGGAGGGAAAAGTACCGAGTTTGCCGGTTCGTTGCAGCGCAATCGCTTTTTTGTCATAGCTGCGCACCATCACCATATTGCGGTAGAAGGTGTGCAGTATCGCCTTGTCCAGCCAGGTCGGTAAGGTGGCGACCGGGCACCCTTCCGCATCGAGGTAACGAAGGAAAGGGATGTCGACATGGGTCATAACTGGCTCCTTGCCGTTGTGAGCGTCACCGATGCTGGTGACACCTAGATGTAAATACCTTGTTAAATAAAAAGCAAAGGGATTTACTCAGGTAAGACCAGTAGAAACTTCTTTAAAGTAGCGAAGGAGCTGAATTTTCGGCGATGAGTGGCAAGGTATGCCGTAAATGGTGCAACTTTGCAGCACTGAACGCAGGATGCCAAATGTGAAAAAGGGGAGCCTTGCTCCCCCATTGAGTTACTTCAGTCAGCCGTTACTCCAACCAGCAGTTACGCCAGCCACTGTTGCAGCTGGCGGGCCATGCCAACTGGCAGCAAGTGAAAGCGACTCAGCAAGTGGCTACGCCAGGGCTCGGCCAGCAAGGTCGGGCAAATTCGCATCTCCCGTCCCCGGTCAGCCACGCGCACCAACCTGTCGATAAGAGTCTCCAGCGGCGGATGCGTCGGCCAGTGGGGATAGAGGTCGGCAGTCGCGATCCCGGCCAGCTCGCACACTCGCTCCTCTTCCTCATCTCCCTTTCCATCAGCCATTGGCCAAGGATGAAGCACCTGCAGCCAACCCGGCCGTGCGGCCTCCAGCAACTGGCCCAGCGTCGGCTGCGCAAAGTGGGGATCCCCTGCGACTTTGAGCAGATGGCGCGCCCCCGCCAGCACCACCAAGCCGCGCTGGGGAAGTGTTAGAAGATAGTCGGCCAGCGCCTGATCCCGCCCCCTGTTGTGCTGCTGCCATCGCTCCGGGCTCATCTCCTGCCACTCGAATAAGGGCTCGCAGAGATGCACCCGTAGCCGCATATGTTCAGGGCGCACCAGATTGCTCTGGCGCAGAGCGGTGAAGAGAGCAGGAAACTCGGGGGCCATCCAGGCGGGAAAGGCGCAGGAGTCGAGCCAGACCGGATAGAGCCGTGCCAGCGTGAGCGGCTCCCCCTGCCAGCTCTCCTGCCCCGTCAGCCAGGCATCGAGCAAGCCCTGATGGCGGCGGTTGCCGCACTCCAGCACCAAGTCGGTCATGACTCCCCAGAGCGCCGGGTCACACAGCCAGGCGTGCTGGCGCCGGATAAAATCCGGGTGCCAGTGCGGCTCCCCCAGCCCCACCAGCTTGCCCGCCAGCAAGGCTTCCTGGATGACGGCAACCGGGGTCATGCGCCCCCCTCCTGCCGGATGTGCGGTTGCTGCCAGACCCCATCGACCCGCTCACAGATAAGGGCGCCGACCTTCGCCAGCCAGTCGGGATGCACCATCTCCTGATGCAGGCAGGGGAAGTGCTCATAGTGGATTTCCCCTTGTGTCAGCGACTCCCAGCCACGTCCATCCAGCCAGGGCTGACGGGAGGCTGACGCCTCGATAAAGATCACCTCCCCGTGGTAGCAGTAGTCGACCGGCTCACGGATCAGCCGGTTGTTGTGGCCAACCAACTCAATCATGGCGCTCACCACCTGCTCGTCGAGCATGGCCAGCGCACTCCCCTCCGCCCCCAGCCGGGCCACCACCTCGTCGCGAGTAAGGGAGTCCAACGCCTCGTCCGCAACCGCAATGCCTCCCATCCGCAGCAACGCATCGAGCATCCGCTGCTCGTCGGGCAACGGCTGGGTCTGCCACTGCTGACAGGGGTAGGCATCGAGCAGCAGCACCATGGCCACCTCCTGTCCCTGCTCTTGCAGCATGGCGGCCATCCGGTGCACCAGCATGCCCCCGAGCGACCAGCCGAGCAGCCAGTAGGGCCCCTCGCTCTGCTGACGACGCAGCTCGGTCACATAGTCGAGGGCCAGCTCGTCGAAGCTGGCGGGCAGCGGCGTATCCGGTTGGCAGAGCGCTCGCGCCTGCAGGGCATAGACCGCCATGTCGGCTGGCAGATGGGGCACCAGCGGCGCATAACACCAGCCGAGCCCCCCTGCAGGATGGACACAAAAGAGAGTGGAGCCCGATGTACCCGCCGGCGCACCGGGCGCCCACAGGGGCAACAGCATGGGCATTGCCTCCCGCTCGCCACCAAGACGGCGCGCCAGCTGGGCGGGGCTCGGCGCTTCGAACAGGCTGGCCAGAGTGAGACCCTGTCCTATTGATTCCTCAATACGCACCACCAGCTGCGCCGCCAGCAGGGAGTGGCCGCCGAGGGCAAAGAAGTTATCGTCGGCGCCGACCCGCGCCAGCCCCAGTATCTCGGCGAAGAGGCGACAGAGCCGCTCCTCCAGCAGAGTTTTCGGCAGCGACTGACCCACTGCCGATGCCATATCGGGTAGAGGCAACCCCTTGCGATCCAGCTTGCCATTGGGGGTAAGCGGCAGCTCAGCCAGGTTTACCAGGAGCCCCGGTACCATGTAGTCGGGCAAGGCAGCGCCAAGGGCGGGTGCCAGCTCGGCCAGCGTCAGCTCTCTGCTATCTGCGGCCACCACATAGGCCACCAGACGGCGATCGCCGGGGGCAAATTCGGGGGCCAGCACCACCGCCTGCGCCACCCGGGGATGGCGCAGCAGCACCTGTTCGATCTCCTCCAGTTCGATGCGCTGGCCGCGGATCTTCACCTGAAAATCGAGGCGCCCCAGATACTCGATGGCGCCATCCTCGCGCCAGGCGGCCAGATCGCCGCTGCGATAGAGCCGTCCCGCCCCGAAGGGATTGGCAATAAAGCGCTCTGCGGTGAGATCGGGCTGGCCAAAGTACCCCTCCGCCACCTGCACGCCGCCGATCCAGAGCTCCCCCGCCACACCGGGGGGCACAGGCTGCAACCAGGGATCGAGAATGTGGATGCAGGTATTCCAGACCGGATAGCCGATGGGCACGCTGGTCACCGCCTCGTCTGCCCGGCAGGGATACCAGGTGACATCCACCGCTGCCTCGGTCGGGCCATAGAGGTTGTGCAGGGGGGCTGAAAATGCCCCATACCAGCGCTGCACCAGATCCGCGGGCAGCGCCTCGCCGGAGCAGAAGACCTGCCGCAGGGCCCTGCAACGGGCAGGCTCGGCCTGAGTGACAAAGATCTGCAGCATGGAGGGGACAAAGTGCAAGGTGGTGATCCCCGCCAGCTCAATCAGCTCGGCAAGGTAGGCGGGATCCTTGTGGCCGCCCGGTTTGGCGAGCACCAGCCGCGCCCCTGTCATAAAGGGCCAGAAAAACTCCCAGATGGAGACATCGAAACCGGCAGGGGTCTTTTGCAGCACCCGATCCGCCGGGCCGATGGGATACATGTGCTGCATCCAGAGCAGCCGATTGACGATGGCGCCATGGCTCACCACCACCCCTTTGGGCCGACCGGTCGAGCCGGAGGTGTAGATGATGTAGGCCGCATCTTCCGGTTTGGGGGCTGGCAGCTCACAAGGTGCTGTCGTTGCCAACTCTACCGCCGCCAGCTGCTCTGCCACACCGGGGGCATCGAGGCAGACAAGTGGCGCGGCCACGTCGAGCGGCATCTGAAGCGTACGGCTGGTCAACACCAGCGCAGGATCGCTGCTGGCGAGAATGTAGCCGATCCGCTCCGCCGGATAGTCCGGGTCAACGGGCACATAGACGGCACCTACCGCCATGATGGCCTGCTGGGCGAGAATCAGCTCGGGAGAGCGCGGGATCACTACCGCCACCCGACAACCGGGGCCCACGCCCCTCCCCGCCAGATAGCTGGCCAGCTGGCGGGTGCGCTGGCGCAGCTCGGCCACACTCCAGCGCTCGGTGCCAAACTCCAGCGCGATGGCGCTCTGATCTGCCGCCGCCAGCCCCTCGGTCAGCAGTGCGCTCAGAGTGGTAGTCGGCAACGGATGGTCGGTCTGGTTCCAGCGCGCCAGCTCAGCCTGCTCGCAGGGCAGCAACAGTGGCAAGCGCACCGCCAGGGCCTCGTCATCCGCCTCACTCCAGGCGGCCAGATAGGCCAGCAGTCGGGCCAGATGACGTTCGCTCTCCTGATGGCTGAAGCGCCCCTGATGTGCTTCGAGGGTCAGGGTCATCGCGCCTGCCTCCTCGGCAAAGTAGAAGGCGCACTCCTCCACCGGCCCCGCTGCCAGCACCTTTACCTCGCCACGAACCTGGTTGTGCCCTTCACCAACGCTGAGGGTACGGGCAAAGGGCATCAGGTTGACCTGAGGGCCAAACAGCGGCTGGCCCGGCTGGCGCTGCTGCAACCACTCCTGACGGCAGCCCTGATGACGGCGCAGGGCGGCAAATTGCCGCTCGACCTGTGCCAGCAACTCCCCTACCCGGCTGGTGCCGCTCAGCTCGATGCGCAGGGGCACCACATTGACCTTCATGCAGGGGGTATCGGCCGCCGCTGAGCCCAGCCGCCCCATCAGCGGAATACCCAGCACTACCTCGCCAGCGCCGCTCATCCGCTGCACATAGCTGGCCACCGCCGCCAGCAGCAGGCTGTAGGGGTGACAGGCCGAACGACTCGCCCGTGCCACCAATGCCTGCCACTGGCGGCCAGCAAGCCGCGGCTCAAGACGATAGGTGGGGCCCGGCCCTTGCACCGGACGACGGGAGAGCGACACAGGATTCTCCACCCCAGCTAGCTGTTGGGTGAAGAAATCGCAATCCCGCGCGGCGCGCGGCGAATCCTGATAGGCCACCTCTTCGGCCAGCAGCTGCTGCTGGGTCGCATAACGGCAGGGGGCTGGCTGCTCGCCGGCGCAGAGCGCCTCATACCAGCTCGCCACCCGCTGGCAGAGCAGGCTCAAGCCAAAGCCGTCGATGGCGATATGGTGCACGGCGATAAACCAGGCCCACCGCCCCTCGCCAAGGCGATAGAGGGTGGTGGCAAACAGCGGCCCCCCGGCCAGATTGAAGGGGACTGCCAGCTGTGCACGCATCTCGGCCTGCGCGGCTGCGAGCGGGTCAGCTTCGCTGCGCAGATCCCGCTCTGCCAGCTGCCAGCAGGCGGGGTTGGCCACCATCTGAGGGCCATCGGCAGTGGCCACAAAAGCGCAGTGCAGACCGGGGATCTCGTCGAGGGTCTGACGCACCGCACGGGTGAAGTGATGGGGAGCCAGCGCCCCCTCCAGCAGCCAGTACTCGCCGGTATTGCAGGCGGGGCTCTGCGGATATTTTTGCTGGGCAAACCAGATGCCCGCCTGAGCGGTGGTTAGCGGCCAGCGCGGGTGATCCCCACGCTGATGGGTGGCGCGCATCGCCATTGTCTGTTCCATGGGAATGTCCTTGCGCAAACATTGAGCGGGCAGCGGCTTGCCCCTGCCCGCATGGCTGAAAAGCGAGGAGGCAAGGCCTCCTCCATCAAGAGAGTGTCACGCCTGCCAGATTGGCAACGCTCGAGCTAGACCCCCAGGGTGGCACCGCCATCGACCACCAGATCCTGCAGGGTGATATGGCTAGCGGCATCGGAGGCGAGAAACAGCACGCAGGCGGCAACCTCGTCGGGGGTCCCGAGCTTGCCAAGGGGGATCCCCAGCTTGAACTGCCCAGGCAGGCCCGCGATGGTGCGCAGCTCCCCTTCGCGCTGTTCCTCCTCCTGCCACATGCCGTACAACATCGGGGTTCGGGTCGAGCCCGGCGACACCAGATTGCAGCGCACCCCATAGGGGGCAAGTTCCAGCCCTGCCGTTTGAGTGAGGCTGGTCAGCGCCGCCTTGGAGGCGCCATAGATGCCCATCCCCACTCGCGGTACCCGACCGGCATTGGAGGAGACATTGACGATGGCTCCCCTGCGCCGTCCCTGAAACCAGGGGGTCAGGGCCCGCATCAGATAGAAGGGGGCGAAAGTGTTGATGGCGAAGGTGCGCTGCAAAAGAGCGTCATCCACCTCATCGATCCTGCCGGTCGCCAGTACGCCCGCGACATTGACCAGCACATCGGGCCCCAGCCCCTCATCCAGCAGCTGTTCGCAGCAGCGGGGCACGGCCTCGCTATCGCTGACATCGATCACCACTCTCTTCACGTTGCCGGGCAGTGCCTCGGCCAGTTGCAGATCGAACGCCACCACGCTGGCCCCCGCCTCGGTAAAGGTGCGTGCCACCGCATGGCCAATTCCCTGCGCCGCGCCGGTCACCCAGACGGTTCTGCCTTGCCACTCGCTCATGGGGTGCACTCCGGTTCGCTGACGTGATCTTCGTTGACCTGATAAGCCGTGGCCTGACTGACATTGGGTTGACTGACATGACTGACATTAAGCTGACGGGAGAGGAGCTCCCACCAGTGAGCCAGAGTCGGCGTGCGGGCCAGCTCGGCCAGCTCCACCACCAGCCCCTGCTGGCGCCACTCTTCCACCAGCCCCATCACCGCCAGCGAGTCGAGACCGTAGTCGAGCAGGTTGTCATCCTCGGTGGGCTGCTCCTGCTGCATCTCGGCGGGCAGCCGCGCCAACACCTGAGCACGTAGTGACTCGCGAGTCAGGGGGCGCTTGCTGGCCGCCATCACCTCGGCCACGGTAATCACCCGACCGGCATTACGGCTGACGTAGGAGAGCGCCAGCAGGTGATCCTCGCGGGAGAAGTCGGCGATGGCATCTGCCACCAGGAAGGGGCGGATATCACGCATAAAGGCATCGACCGCCGTCTGCATCACCCCGATATGGCCGTAGATGCCGCAGATCACCAGCTGATCTCGCCCCCATTCGGCCATCAGCTCGGCCAGCGGTGAACGGCAAAAAGCGCTGTAGCGCCACTTGGTCAGCACCGTATCCTGCGGCTCGGGTGCCAGCGCCGGAACGATGGGTTGACGCTCCGGCGCTCGGGTCAACCCCGGCCCCCACATGTCGTTGAGCAGCGCCCGATCTGCCTGGCTCTGCTCGGCGGGCTGAGCGGTATAGACCACCGGCATACCGAGAGCACGCGCCTGACGGATCAGGGCAGCGATATGGTCGATGACCTGATTGATCAGCGGATTGCCCGCCCCGTAGAAATCGACGAAATAGTGCTGCATATCGTGGACCAACAAGGCGGCGCGGCGCGGCTCGAAAGGCCAGTTCACCCGCCCGGTGGGCAGCTCATCAGCGGTGGGCAGCGAATAGGCGGCGAGGGATTGAATGGTCATGCACACTCCTTGGCGAGCTGCTCGCGCAGCCTCTGTTTGTCTATCTTGCCGACCGGGGTGTGGGGCAGTTGCGCCACCAGCACCAGGCGATCGGGCAGTTTGTAATCGGCCACCCCCTGCTCGCGCAGGAAACGGCGCAAGCGGGGCAGATTGAGGGGCTCGCGGCACATCAGAAAGGCGCAGCTACGCTCCCCCAGCATGGGATCAGGCATGGCGACCAGTGCCGCCTGCCGCACATCTGGATGGGTAATTAGCAGCTCTTCGATCTCGAGGGCGTCGATCTTCTCCCCGCCCCGGTTGATCTGATCCTTGTTGCGCCCCACCACCATCAGATGGCCGCCGGGCAAGCGACAGACCAGATCGCCGGTGCAGTAGAAACCGTCCCGATCAAAAGCCCGCTGATTGTGGGCATCGGCCTTGAAGTAGCCGCGAAAGGTGTAGGGGCCGCGGGTCCAGAGCTCGCCACACTCGCCATCGGGCAAGGGGCGTCCGTCGCTATCCCGCACCTCCACCTCGTCACCCGGGCTCATCGGGCGGCCCTGGGTATTGACGATGTGCCACTGGTCATCCTCGATGCGGGTGTAGTTGACCAGCCCCTCGGCCATGCCAAACACCTGCTGCAAGCGGCAACCAAGGCGGCTCGCCACCGCATCGGCATGAGCCGGGCTGAGGCGCGCACCGCCCACCTGCACACACTCCAGAGAGGTCTGCGGATAGTGGCTGGCCGCCTCCAGCCAGAGCGCCAGAGCCGGTGGCACCAGTGCCGCCCAGTTGACCTGATGGCGCTGCACCAGCGGCAGACAGGTTGCTGCAGAGGGATCCTTTGCCAGCACCACGCAGCCACCGGCATAAAACACCCCGAGTGCGCCGGGGGAGCTCAGGGGAAAATTGTGGGGCGCAGGCAGGGCACAGAGATAGATCACCCGCTCATCCCAGCCGCACACCGCTACGCTCTGGCGCACGCTGTAGCCATAGTCATCGTGGGTACGGGGGATCAGTTTGGGGGTGCCGGTGCTGCCGCCGGAGAGCTGGAAAAAAGCGACTTGATCGGCCGGGGTAGGAGTTGGCTCGATAGCCGTCAGCGGCGAACCATCAGCACGGGCTATCGGGTCAGGCTGACACCATGCAAATCCTGACTGAAGATCGGAGCCTTCTGCCTGCTCGAACAGCAGTGTCTGGCAGGAAGGCGATACCAGCTCATCAAGGGCCACGAGGCTCCCCGCTTCACCGGCAAAGCCGGGATGGGAGGGGCTGAGTACCAGCAAGGCGGGCTCAATCTGGCGGGCAAAGGCCACCAGCTCGCGCCGCTGATGGCTGTAGAGGGCGTGCACCGCCACCACTCCGCAGCGGATCAGGGCAAACCAGCAGATATAGAACTCTGCGCAGTTGGGCAACTGCACCAGCGCGGTATCGCCGTGGCCCAGCCCGCGCGCAGCCAGCCGCGCCGCCAGTGCATCGACCTCACGCTTTAACTGGCCATAACTGAGGGTTCGCTCGCCGCAGATCAGGGCCGTGCGCTCGGGATAACGTGCGGCGGAGTCATCGAGCAGTGCGGTGAGCGGTTGTCCGCACCACCACCCTTGCGCCCGGTAGTGGGCCGCCAGCTCGGCGGGCCAGGGGGTAAAGGGCACCAGCGGCTTCATGCAGTTACCTCCGGCTCCCGGCTCTCGAGGCCAAACGCCCGCAGCATGGTGCCGAGCTTGGCGGCGGTCTCCTGCCACTCCGCTTCCGGCGAGGAGCCCACCACTACCCCGGCGCCGGCATAGAGCCGCAGTTGCCTGCCGGCCAGCACGCCACAGCGAATGGTGACTACCCACTCGCCATTGCCATCGGCATCCATCCAACCAACGGCGCCGCAGTAGAAGCGGCGATCGTACCCCTCAAGCCGGGCGATGGCCTGACGCGCTGCCGAGAGCGGCGTGCCGCACACCGCCGGTGTCGGGTGCAGCGCCAGCGCCAGAGCCAGCACGGGAGAGGGCTCATGGAGCCGTCCGGCGATGCGGGTCGAGAGGTGCCACATGGTAGGAGTGGCGATCACCTGCGGCTCCAGAGGGACGTCCAGCTCGCGACAGAAGGGAGCGAGGGCCGCAGCGACTGCATCGGCCACCAGCGCATGTTCATAGCGATCTTTTTGCGCCCCCAGCAGCTCGGCACTGGCCGCCTGTTGATCGGAAAACGCGTGGCGCGGACGGGATCCCGCCAGCGGATTGCTCACCACCGCCATCTCGCTGCGCGATACCAGCAGCTCGGGGCTGGCGCCAAGCAGGGTCTCCCCATCCGGCAGCGGGATCTGGAACACATAGGCGCCCGGATTCTGGGCCAGCAGAGAGCCATAGGCGTGTGCGGGGGAGGTCTGCTCTGCGCTCTGCACGTCGATGGCGCGCGACAGTACCACCTTCTCGAGCTGCCCCTCGCTAAACTGCTGCAACGCTGCCCGTACCGCCCCCTGATAGTGGGCAGAGCCGGTCACTTCGCTCACCTCGCCATGGAGCTGGCAACAGCGGGCGGGTAACAACGCATCCCGTTTGACCCACTGCGATTGCGCCGGGATCACCAGATGCCAGGGGGATTGGGTATCAAAAGGGATGGCGCCGATGGCGATGGGATTGACCATCCCCTGCTGGCGCAACTGACGCAGATGGGCGAGCAGCTTCTCCGGCGGGATGCCGGTAAAACTGTCGTGGATACCGGAGGCGACCAGTACCCTGTCACCGCTGGCAAAACAGCACACTTTATCCAGCCCGACCGCTGTGGCGGGCCACTCTCCTTCCAGTGCATGGTCACACATGACGGTGCTACTCCTTGGAATGAATCACTGCCTGATACGACTTAAAGAAGTGAGTCATTTGACTCACCAGATATCAGGGTGAACGGCATCCTAACAAGGAGCGAAAAAACGATCAATACAAATGAGAATCAATTTCATTAACTTCTTTTTAGTCAAAAGAGGGTGACGAACGAAACTGAGCTTCGCCGATAAAAAAGAGTTGCGATCGGAGCAAATTCAATTTGATAATGATAACGCTTATCATTTGTATATTATGGAAGATGTAAATAATGAAATCCTCAACCTCCCGTTTTATTGCTCCCAGCCTGCTGGCTACTACCATCGTCACTCTGCTGACCCAGCAAGCGATCGCCGCCAGCAACGCGCCTCAAGCCGATGAGGTGATCACCGTCACCACCACAGCGCACAATACCCGCTCGGCACCGGCCTCTATCTCTGTCATCACGGCCGAACAGATCGCCGCCGCGCCCGTCAATGACCTTGCCGACCTGCTGCGCCACGAAGTGGGCATGCAGGCTGAAGCTGACACCAATGGCCGTAGCGATATCGGCATTCGCGGTATGTCCGGCAAGTACACGCTAGTGCTGGTGGATGGCAAACGCCTCTCCTCCTCCAATGCCCTGTGGCGCGGCGGCAACTTCGACAACACTCCGGTGCCCCTTGGCATGATCCAGCGGGTCGAGGTGATCCGTGGCCCCATGTCGGCACTTTATGGCTCCGATGCCATCGGTGGTGTCATCAACATCATCACCAAGCAGCCGGGCAAAACCTGGCAAGGGGCGGCCGATGCCGACTTCAAAGCCATCGAGGGCAAGGATGGCGGCGATCAGCACAGAACCAACCTGGGCTTTACCGGCCCGCTGACCGACAACCTGCTGATCCGGATGAACGGCGAGGTGTATGACCGTCAAGCCTGGACCCCCACCGAAGCTGCTGACGGCATCCCCCTTATCGAAGCCAAGCAGACCCGCAACTTCGCCTCTACCCTGAGCTGGCTGGTGGATGAGCAACAACGCTTCGAGCTGGATTACCTCTACAACCAGGATGAGCGGCCTCTCGATATCTTCCGCAAAACCGGCAACAAGGTGCACAGCCGCCAGCAGCAAAACGATCGCAACCTGTTTGGTCTGACCCACAAGGGGAACTGGAGCTGGGGTGACACCACTGTCATGGCCAACTACGAGACCTCCCAGATCGACGACTTCAACACCAGCTACTCTGCCCCACAGCAGCGGGAGCTGGAAGAGAACACCTTGACCCTCAAGGGCTATACCAACCTGGCGCTGGCCAACCACTACCTGACCCTGGGTGGTGAATATCTGGATCGGGAGCTGGTGGATGCGGTGAGCTACAAGGATATCGGCGGCAAAGAGAGCCACTCTCAGGAGGCACTGTTCGCTCAGGACGAGATCGGCCTGACCGACAGCCTGACCTTCACGCTGGGCGGCCGTTACGATCACCACGAGATCTACGGCAGCCACTTCACCCCGCGCGGCTATCTGGTCTATGAGATGAACGATGTGGTGACCGTCAAGGGCGGGGTCAGCCAGGCCTTCAAGGCACCGGCACCACACCAGTACTCCAACGGCTACAGCATCGAGAGCTGCGGCGGCAGCTGCCGCATCTATGGCAGCGACAAGGTCAAGCCGGAAACCAGCACCAACTACGAGCTGGGTGTCATCGCAGGAGAAGGGCTCTGGGAAACCAGCGCCACCCTCTTCTACTCCGACATTGACGACATGCTCACCTTCAAGCAGTGGCCGAACTCCACTGACCGCACCTGGTACAACCTGGAGAAAGCCACCACCAAGGGGTTGGAGCTGACCGGCAAGCTCGATCTGACCGACAATATCAACCTCGGCGCCAACTACACCTACCTCAAGGCTGAAGGCGATCAGGGCCAGGCTCTGCCCGAGCGGCCTGAGCACAAGGCCAACGCCAAGATCACCTGGCAGGCCACCGAACGGGTCAATGCCTTTGTCGGCACCACCTACACCGGCACACAGTTTGCCGAGCAGACCGTCAACAAGGTTGTCGTACTGCACAAGCTGCCCAGCTATCAGACCTTCGATCTCGGCACCGGCTTCAAGGTCACCGAGAACTTTGACCTGCGACTGGGGATCAACAACCTGACCGACGTGCGCCTGCAAGAGAAAGATACTGTCTTCCAGAACGTCGAACCGGGTCGCAGCTACTACGTCAGCGGCTCAGCCCGCTTCTAAGGTAGCCAAGGCCGATATAACAGAGCGCGGGCCCATGCCCGCGCTCTGTTAACCAAGAGAATAAGGGGAAGATCCCCACTGGACAGCAAAGAGCATGCAGATTTCCATTTTCATCAGGATCGCTCATGTTCACCTCACTTCTGAATGCTTCACCCCTTGCCACCCTGCCCACCCCTGACGAGATGTTAAAGGCCAGACCCTGTCCGGCACGGCTCGCTCGCCAGATCGCTCGCAGCCGCCAGCAAGCCCGCCATATTCTGCAGGGAGAGGATAATCGCCTGCTGCTGGTGATCGGCCCCTGCTCCATTCACGATCGGGCAGCCGCCCGTGACTATGGTGGCCAGCTCGCTGAACTGCAGGGCCAATACGGGGAGCAGCTGCAACTGGTGATGCGCACCTATTTCGAAAAGCCTCGCACGACGCTCGGCTGGAAAGGGTTTATCTTCGATCCCGACCTTGATGGCAGCGATCGGCTGGAAAAGGGACTAACCCAGGCCCGCGAGTTACTTCTGACCCTTGGACAGGAAGGGCTCGCCTGTGCCACCGAATTTCTCGATCTCACCAGCATGCTCTATCTGGGGGATCTCATCAGCTGGGGTGCCATCGGCGCCCGCACCACCGAATCCCAGCTCCACCGCCAACTGGCCTCGGCCCTTCCCTGCCCCATCGGCTTTAAAAACGGTACCGACGGCAATATCCGGATCGCGGTAGAGGCGATCCTCGCCAGCCGGGCGGCCCACCTCTATACCCAGCCTTCCGGTGATGGCCAGCTGGCACTGGTGCGCAGCCATGGCAACCCCGACTGCCACCTGATCCTGCGCGGTGGCCGCCAGCCAAACTATCAGAGCAGTCATGTGGCAGAGGCTGGCGAGCTGCTGTGCCAGCATCATCTCTCCCCTCGCCTGATGATCGATTGCAGCCACGGCAACAGCCAGAAACAACATGCCCGCCAGCTGCTGGTTGCCCGTGACATTGCCGACCAGCTGGGGGCAGGTAGCCATGCCATCGCCGCCATCATGGTGGAAAGTTTTATCTGCGAAGGGCGTCAGGAGATAAGCCGCAAACCGCTGCGCTACGGCCAGTCGATCACCGATAGCTGCATCGGCTGGGAACAGACAAGGCAACTGCTCGATATGATGGCAGAAGGGGTGGAGGCGCGCCGTCAACAGCGGATCGCCCTGGCGGGATAAATAGCGGATTAGAGAGATAACGCAGAAAAGAGTGTGGCCCCAATGGGGCCACACTGTTGTTCACTATCTGACGCACGTCAGGCGACTGACTCACGCTCCACCAGCTGGGCTTCAAATTTGAGCGCCAGGCCGTCCACCGGCTTGTGATCGAGCAGACGCAGCGCCAGCTCGGCAGCGCGGCTGCCCATCTCCTCGATGGGGTAGCGCACCGTGGTAAGCTTGGGATAGATGTAGCGGGCGTAGGGGATATCGTCGAACCCCACCACCGATACCTGCTGCGGGATCTTGTAACCCCGCTCCAGCAGGCAAGAGATCGCCCCCGCCACCATACCGTCGTTGAAACCGAGCACGGCAGTGAACTCGACACCACGGGCCAGCAGTTCACTCATCGCCACATAGCCGCCATTTTCGTCGGCATAGGCGCGGCTAACGAGTGCAGGATCAAAGGCGATCCCGGCTCTGGCCAGGGTCTGGGTGTAACCGGCCATCCGCTGCTGACCATCGACAAACTCTTCATCATCGGAGGTGATAAAGGCGATATTGCGATGACCGGCATCCAGCAAGTGCTGGCACGCGGTGGTGATCCCCGCTTGGTTATCGAGCCAGACGCAGCGATCTTCCGCGCCCGGCACCTGACGGTTGATGAAAACGATGGGGGTAGAGCCAGCCGCCAGCTCGCTCAGCTCCTCGTCCGGGAGCGCCTTGCTGTGGAGGATCAGCGCATCGCACTGGCGCTGCAGCAGCGCCTGAATGGCGTGACGCTCGCGCGCGATATCATGGTTGCCAGACATGACGATGGTGAACTTGTTGGCCTGATCGACCATGGTTTCGATGCCACGCATCATCTGGGCAAAGAAGGGGCCGCCGCAGAGGTCGCCAACCAGCACGCCAATGCAGTTGGAACGCTTGCTGACCAGTGCCTGGGCAAAACTGTTGGGTCGAAAATTCAGTTCCTTCATGGCCGCCAGTACGGCCTCACGCTTTTCCGGTGCTACCTGTGCCGTGTTGTTGATAACCCTCGACACGGTGGAGATAGACACATTTGCCAGCTGAGAAACGTCTTTAATCGTTGCCACTATCCATTCCTTTATTGTGGGGGAACCTGTCGATGCCGACGCCCGAGTATACCCTGCGGCCTGATGCAATTCCCGGAGCCAGGTCACCAGGCATGTTTCCTTTGGTAACAAAACCTTACCCGATGATACCCGGCAGCAGGGAAATTTGAAAACAGGGGCCGGCTGTCGGCCCCCGACTCAATAAGCGTGATTGAGCTCCCGCTCCGACATGAAGCGCAGCGGCTGCTGCAGCTTGTGCTGATAGATGAGATCGAACGACAACACGTTTTGCACGTAGTTGCGGGTCTCCTTGTAGGGGATACTCTCAACCCACACGTCCATCGGCTTGTTGTCACTCTGCTCTCGCCAGCGTTTTACCCGTCCCGGCCCGGCGTTGTAGGCGGCCGCCGCCAGGATCCGGTTGCCATCATAGACATCCAGCAAGCGCTTGAGATAAGCGCTCCCCAGACGAATATTCATCGTCGGATCAAACAGTTGCTGCTCGTTGCGATAGGGCACCCCCAGCTTGCCAGCGGTCTCTTTGGCAGTGGCAGGCATCAGCTGCATCAGACCGCGCGCCCCCACCGGCGACTGGGCCAGCGGATAGAGGGCACTCTCCTGACGGGAGATGGCATAGAGCAGACTGGTGTTCATGGTGCGCTCTTGCGCCATCTGGGAGAAGGTGCGTTTGAGCGGCAGCGGGAAGCGCAGGTCGAGGGCATCCCACGCTTCGGCGCGAATGCTGGCGAGAATGGCCAGCTCGTGCCAGCCCTGATTGAGGGCGATATGACCAAACTCGATGCGCTGGGCCACCGGATTGCGATCCATGTTGTGGATCCACTCCGAGCGGGCCGCCGCAATCTCGTTCATCGAGAGCAATTCGCGCACCCGCAACAGGAAGGGCCAGCGCTGGCTGGCCGTGCGCCAGTCCGGTACATGCTTGACGCTCTGGTTCTTGATGCGATAGGGCACGCCGGTGCGCTGGGCGGCCATAAAGCCGTAGAAACCGCGCAGGTTGGCAGTCTCCAGATAGAGATCCCGCGCCGGTTTTTGCTGCCCCTGCACCTCAAGGGAGCGCGCCATCCAGTAGCGCCAGCGATCCTCTTTCTGACGGGCCATCGGCATCATCTTCACCCAGCCGGAGAGGCCACGCCAATCCTGTTCCCAAATCGCAAGACGGGCCCGCAGCTCGGTAATGTCGGGATCCGCCAGCTTTTTCACCGTGCTGTCGACCCAGCTACGCTGGGCAATGGAGCGATCCAGCAGCAGGCGGCGGGCAATGGCACGTTCTACCGGTTTCACCTCGGCCTGGGTCAGGCCGAAACGGCTGCGAAACAGCGCAAGCTGGCGCAGCACCGACTCCGGCTCCTGATTGGCATAGCGGGTCAAACCGAGGGAGAGCAGCTTGCGGGAATAGGGATTGCTGCTGAAATAGGCCGGGCTCATCGCCTTGGCAGGCTGCTCGAACAGGGTCACCATCTGATCGCCATAGCTTTGCAAGCCGCTACCCAGGGTTGCGCCAAGGTGGCGGATCAGATTGGGGTTTTCCGCCTCGAACGCCAGCGTCATCCGCTGCCAGATCTTCTCCTGGGTTCGCTGACCGGATGCCTGCCACAGCTGGAACAGCGGGGAGCAGGCATCGGGACGGGATTGACCGCTCATCCAGATCTTGCCCGCCCCCTGCAACGCCTCTTTCGGCTTGCCGGTGTAATAGAGCGCCTGATAGTGCATGCAGAGCAGGTCGGTGGAGCTCGGCTTGGCCGGATAGAAGCGCAGGAACTGCGACCACTGCTGGCTCTGGGCCAGATAGGTCAGATAACTGCGCTCCAGCCTGTTGGACTGGGGAGTATCCCCATGCTGGCGGATAAAGCGAGTCACATCGTTGTAATCCGCCGCCCCCGGACGAAAGGCGAGCTGATAGTAGTCGAGATAGGGCAACAGGGGATAATGGGTCAACCGGGCACGAATTTGCTGGAAACGGGCCTGGTCATTGGCCCGTACGGCGTCATACGCCTGACGGTAGAGCGTCTGGTCGGCAGTCTGCGCCATCAGGGTCGGCACAAACAGCGCCGACAAAACAATTCCCCATACAGCTTTCACTGAACATCTCCATTGAGGGCAATACACCGCCCGGTGGCGGTGGGTCTACTGCCTCTCATTCTACCCGTTGCCGGGCAGCGCTACAGCGGGGAGCAGGGACTATTTTTCTGCACTGCTCAGCTGCATTTCACGCAGTTGCTCCGGTCTGGTCAGCCGCTGTACATATTTCTCCAGATAGGGCACCGGCAGCGGCTTGGAGGCGAGATAGCCCTGATAGAAACTGCACCCCTGCGCCTTGAGAAACTCCAGTTGCTGACGGGATTCCACCCCTTCCGCCGTGACGTTGAACCCCATATGTCGCGCCATGGCGATCACCGCCTCGACGATGGCCATGTTGTCGCCATCTTTCGGGATGTCCTGAATGAATGAACGGTCGATCTTGAGCTCATCGGCAGGCAACCGCTTGAGGTAGCTCAGGGAGGAGTAACCGGCGCCAAAATCGTCGATGGCAAAGCTGATGCCGAGCTCCTTGAGCTCGGTCATCTTGCTGATGGTGTCCTCGGCATGGCCCAGCACCACGGACTCGGTGATCTCCAGATTGAGGCAGGCCGGATCCATGCCGGTTTGCGCCAACACATCGTGGATCCGCTCGACAAAATCGGTGGCATGGAACTGCTTGGCACTGACGTTGACCGAGATCTGCGGAATGTGGATGCCGTTCTCCTCCCACAGCACATACTGGGCGCACGCCTCGTGCAGCACCCAGTTGCCGATATCGACAATCAGATCGGTCTCCTCGGCGATGGGGATAAATTCGGCCGGCGAGACCAGCGAGCGACCGGCCGGCTGCCAACGAATGAGCGCCTCGACACCAATGATATCGCCGCCATCGACCATATGCTGGGGCTGATAGTATAGGGTCAGCTCTTGCTGGCTGAGGGCGTTGCGCAATTCGTTGTGAATGAGCAGACGGCGATCCGCCTGCTGCTGCATCGAGGCATCAAAGAAGCGACGGGTCTTGCGGCCAGCGGACTTGGCCTGATACATGGCGGTATCAGCCTGCTTGAGCAGATCATCGACCCCCTGCTCCCGATCCGGAAACAGGGTAATGCCGACACTGGCGCCAATGTGCAGCACTTGCCCCACATAGGTATAAGGAGCGGCAATCTCGGTGATAAGCCGTTCGGCAATGATATCGGCCTGCATCTCCGCCTGGGGCGGGCTGGCCGAGAGCGATGGCAACAGCAGCACAAACTCGTCACCGCCGAGGCGGGCCAGGCAATCTCCTTGCCGCACCAACCGTTTGAGACGGGCGGCGACCTCCTTGAGCAGCCAGTCACCGGTGGCGTGGCCGAGGGAGTCGTTGATGGTCTTGAAGTGATCGAGATCGATAAAGAGCAGCGCGCCAATCAAGCCATCACGGGTCGCCTCGTTGAAGGTCTGCACCAGAGTCTCGTGGAGCTGACGGCGATTGGGCAATCCGGTCAGCTCGTCGTAATAGGCGAGATCCTGAATGCGTCGCTCGGCCGCCTTGCGCTCGGAGATATCCTCGAAGCAGATGACAAAGTGGCTGATCACCCCTTTTTCATCCTGCACCGGCGTGACTATCTCCCACTGGGGATAGGTGTGACCATCGACATGGCGACGCTGGGTCTCCCCCTGCCAGCGGCTGAGGGTATTGAGCTCGTAGCCGAGCCCCCCCAGATTTGGCCAAAGATCCTCTTCCAGATGCAGGCCCAGCACCGACTGGCTGTCGAAGCCGGTGATCTGGCTGAAGGCGTTGTTGACCCGCAGGATCTTGAACCCCGGATCCGTGATGATGATCCCTTCGTGGGTCTCGAATGCCACGGCAGAGAGGCGCATCTGGGCATCGGATTGCAGCCGCTCCAGCTCGGCCACCATCCGTACCGAGAAGGTATTGAGCACCGAGGTGAGATTGCTGGTATCTGCCGGGGCCGAATAGAGCAGCGCCAGATGGCCCAGAAGTTGGCCTCTGGCATCAAACAGCGGCTGACCATAATAAGTCTGCCCGGCCGCCAGCCAGGGTTGATACTCCTGCGACTCGTCGATCACCTCGAAACAGATGGCCCCCTGCTTGTAGAGCTCCTGACAGGGGGAGCCCGCCAGCGGGTAGTCTTTAAGCGACAACCCGTCGGCAGCCAACACTTTGACCCGATCTGCACCGCACAACTCACCCACCCAGACCGCATCCACCTTGAGGATATGGGCCAGCTGGCTGACCAGGGTATTGAAGAAATCGAGCCCGGTGCGGGCAGAGAGCGCCTGCGCCAACTGGGTGAGCAGGGTGGTTTGCAGCAACGGCAAAGAGAGGTTGAGAGAGGATACTGCACTGTTAGCGGTATCAAGAGGGGCCAGCCAGCCACAGCAGATCTGCTGGGTGGGCACAAACTGGCCGCTCCAGAGCACATGGTTGAGCTGCCCCTGATCATCTTTCAGATGACCGATAAACTGTTCAGGCAGATGTGATTCATGAAGCCGGACGAGAAAGTCGGCAAAGCCTGCCTCATCTTCCGGTAACAGGCGAGCGGCCCAAGGATGATTGCCCTCCCCTTGCCACTGCTGGTAGGCCCCCTGATCAGAGAGACTCCACTGATCATGTTGCCGATCGAAAAACCACATGACTTGCGTGGCCTGCTGCTTCATTTACCACTCCAACACAACAACCAACCACGTTTGATGTCCAATCAGGCATAGCAACGCCCCCTGCATCCGCTCATCAGATCAGAGGTTGCGAGGGAAGAGTACAAACATGCGATATCAAGCAGTGGAAACCGGACATGAGGTCGACACGAAGTGCTGCCAAGAAGGGACAGAAACGATCCTATTCCCGTCATACTGCCTGCCAGTTTCATGGAGCTCAAGCTGTTTTTGGCACGAAACCGGAAAAGATCACAATTTATAAGTTGCTGAATAGCCAAGGGAAGGTTATGTGACATAGTTCACACTTCAATCTTTACCAATGAGTAATCTGAAGGTGAAGACACAAGCAAGACGACCCGAAGGGGGCCAATATGAAAATCGAAATTACCAGCAAAATCATCGACATCACCCCGGCTATCCGCGAGCGCATCGAATCCCGTTTTGAAAAGCTCGAACGTCTTCAGGTGCCTCTCATCACACCCCATGTGATTGTTTCCAAAGAGCGTCTGATGTTCACTGTCGAAGCCAGTGCTGGCATCCCCAACGGCAAATTGTTTGCCCAGGCAGAGCATGAGGATCTCTACGCCGCCATCAACGAACTGGGGCAAAAACTGGAGCGTCAACTCAACCGTCATACCGAAAAGCCGATTGCCCGTCGTGCCAATGCCGCACTCAAAGAGCAGCCGCAACCGGATGAAGCTGACGCTTGATAGCATGCCGCACGGCTAACAATTCTAAAGAGCATAAAGGCGGGGTCACCCGCCTTTTTGTTGCCTGTGATTTACACCACAAGCGTTGCGTTACGTCAGTGAACAGGCGCCATCAGCTGAGCCAGTGCAACCGGGTATCCACCCCCTCTTGCAAACGATCAAGGATCGGCAGCAATACCAGCGGGTCCTCCTGCCTCGGCACATCGGCCAGCTTTCCTTGCAACCGCTCCCGCGCCAGCGGCGACAGGTTGTCGTAGACAGCCTCATCCAGCAGCGGCTGTTTGACCGCCAACGGCGGTGTTTGCAGCGCCAGCCAGAGCCGCACATCCACCATGCTTCCCCCCTGCTGCAGCCGCTCATTGATGGCACTGCAGTCACTCCCCGCCCCTTCAGCCACCAGCACCTCTGCCGGTCTCAGCGCAAAGTGCATACGCCAGTCACGGCTCTGGGGAGTGGCCGCCGGTTTGGCATCAAACCAGGGCTGTTCCTCCACCGCATCGGTCAGCAGGGCCAGATGCAACCGGAAATCAGCCCGATCGCCATGCTGCAGGTCATGGTTGAGGCGCTGCCCCAACTGGCCCTCATCAACGAGCAGGTGATTACGGATTGAACTGGGCAGCATGAGATAACTCTAGAAAATGGCGATTTCACTGGTTATCGGCCACAAATCCAATTCTTTTAATGGAAAAATCCTGCTTGGGGGTTTCCAAAATCAGAAGATCTGTTAGTATGCGCCTCGCACTTGTGGAGGGGTTCCCGAGCGGCCAAAGGGATCAGACTGTAAATCTGACGGCTCTGCCTTCGAAGGTTCGAATCCTTCTCCCTCCACCATTTCAAGTGCGACAAGTTGAAAGCAATACCCCGTGGAGGGGTTCCCGAGCGGCCAAAGGGATCAGACTGTAAATCTGACGGCTCTGCCTTCGAAGGTTCGAATCCTTCTCCCTCCACCA
>NZ_JBFOCX010000008.1:0-72167 GCF_040908025.1 Aeromonas sp. R9-2 | reverse complement strand
TCTTTACCGGTTAGTGTGCTGATATGGCTCAGTCGGTAGAGCGCATCCTTGGTAAGGATGAGGTCCCCAGTTCGATTCTGGGTATCAGCACCATTAAATAGAAAGCCTCCCTGAAAAGGGAGGCTTTTTTGCATCTGTCATTTTTGTTATATCCCCTTACATTACCTATTCCCGCAACCCCCTCTGCTTGCAGTCGACACTGTTTATCTGCTGATTTGAGTCCCGGTGTGTTACTCATTTGACTGCTATTGATGGTTTTATCCAGATATTTAACCATGATTGATTGACGTAAAACGTTTTACATGTAAAATCCGGCGCGTTTTGCCTATTACGTGGAGAAAGAGCATGGCGCAGGATAACGAATACTGTTTGGGGGCGGTACCCGCCAAAGGGCGCAAAGGTGTGCTGTCGCTGATGCTGGTGATGCTCGGCCTGACCTTCTTCTCTGCCAGCATGTGGACCGGTGGTGCGCTTGGTACCGGGCTGGTATTCGATGACTTCATCAAGGCGGTACTTATCGGCAACTTGTTGCTGGGTATCTACACCGCTTGTCTCGGTTATATCGGTGCCTCAACCGGCCTCTCTACCCATCTGCTGGCTCGTTACTCCTTTGGGGTGAAAGGTTCCTGGCTGCCATCCCTGCTGCTCGGCGGTACTCAGGTCGGCTGGTTTGGCGTTGGTGTGGCGATGTTTGCCCTACCGGTGCAGAAGGCGACCGGCATAGATGTGAACTGGCTGATCGCCATTTCGGGCATGTTGATGACGGTGACCGTCTACTTCGGCATCTCCGCCCTGATGGTGCTGAGCTTTGTGGCCGTACCGGCCATTGCACTGCTTGGCGGCTACTCGGTCTGGCTGGCGGTGACCTCGACCGGTGGCATGGCTGCACTGCAGCAGGTACAACCAAGCAATCCCATCGAGTTCACCACGGCGTTGACCATGGTGGTCGGTTCCTTTATCAGTGCAGGAACCCTGACCGCCGACTTTGTCCGATTTGGTCGCAAACCCTGGGGTGCCGTCATGATTACCATGGTGGCGTTTTTTTTGGGCAACACGCTAATGTTCGTCTTCGGTGCAGCTGGTGCGGCGGTAACGGGGCAGGCCGATATCTCGGAAGTGATGCTGATGCAGGGGCTGTTGATCCCCGCCATTCTGGTGCTGGGCCTCAATATCTGGACCACCAACGACAACGCTCTCTACGCCTCCGGCCTCGGTTTTGCCAATATTACTGGTCTCAAGAGCAAGCCCCTCAGTGTGATCAACGGCCTCATCGGTACGGCTTGCGCCCTCTGGCTTTACAACAACTTTGTCGGCTGGCTGGCCTTTTTGAGTACGGCAATTCCGCCGATCGGTGGCATTATCATCATGGATTTCCTGCTCAATCGTGAGCGTTACCGTCAATTTGCCGATCAGCAGTTCGAGACGGTGCGCTGGCAGGCGCTGGTCGCCACGGCAGTCGGGGTGGCTGTCGGCAAGTGGCTGCCGGGCATAGTGCCACTCAACGCGGTATTGGGCGCCGCCTTCACCTATTTCATTCTGGTTCGCCTCACCCAGCGGCCGGTTCTGGTACAGGAAGCTAACAAATGCTGATTCAACATATTCGTTTGGCCGATCGGGAAGGGTTTTGGCAGATCCGCTGTCAGGATGGGGTCATCACCGCCATCGAACCCCATGACGAACATGCCGTCGCCGGTCGGGTGCTGGAC
Organism: Aeromonas sp. R9-2; assembly: GCF_040908025.1. Classification (NCBI taxonomy): domain Bacteria; kingdom Pseudomonadati; phylum Pseudomonadota; class Gammaproteobacteria; order Aeromonadales; family Aeromonadaceae; genus Aeromonas; species Aeromonas sp. R9-2. The sequence continues at coordinate 70,461 of NZ_JBFOCX010000008.1, read as the reverse complement.
GGGGAGGGTGGTCTGGCGATTGCCCCCTTTATCGAACCCCACATTCACCTCGATACCACCCAGACGGCGGGCGAGCCGAGCTGGAACCTCTCCGGCACCCTGTTCGAGGGGATCGAGCGCTGGGCCGAGCGCAAGGCACTGTTGACCCATGAGGATGTGAAACAGCGCGCCATCCAGACGCTGAAGTGGCAGATCGCCAACGGCATCCAGTTTGTCCGTACTCACGTCGATGTCTCCGATCCCAATCTGGTTGCGCTCAAGGCGATGCTGGAAGTGCGGGAAGAGATGAAGGAGTGGGTGGAGCTGCAGATCGTCGCCTTCCCGCAGGAGGGAATTCTCTCCTACCCCAACGGCAAGGCACTGCTGGAGGAGGCGCTCAAGCTGGGGGCCGATGTGATCGGTGCTATTCCCCATTTCGAGTTTACCCGGGAATATGGGGTCGAAAGTCTGCACTACATCTTCGATCTTGCCGAGAAGTATCAGGTTCTGGTCGATGTGCACTGCGACGAGATCGATGACGAGCAGTCTCGTTTCATCGAGACGCTGGCAACTCTCGCCTACGAGCGGGGTATCGGTCATAGAGTCACCGCCAGCCACACCACCGCCATGCACTCCTACAACGGCGCCTATGCTTCCCGCCTGTTCCGGCTGCTGAAGATGGCGGACATCAGCTTTGTGGCCAATCCGCTGGTGAACATTCACCTGCAGGGACGGTTCGATACCTATCCCAAACGTCGCGGTATTACCCGGGTGAAGGAGATGCTGGAGGCGAACATCAATGTCTGCTTCGGTCACGACGACGTGTTCGATCCCTGGTACCCCATGGGCACTGCCAACATGTTGCAGGTGCTGCACATGGGGCTGCATGTCTGCCAGATCATGGGTTACGAGCAGATCAACGACGGTCTGAAGCTGATCAGCAGCCACAGCGCCCGCACCCTGAATGTGCAGGATCGCTATGGTATCGAGGTGGGCAAACCGGCCAACCTGTTGATCCTGCCTGCCGAGAACGGCTTCGATGCGGTGCGCCGTCAGGTGCCGGTGCGTTACTCGATCCGCCACGGCAAGGTGATTGCCCAGACCCGCCCGGCCCAGACCGAAATCGTGCTGGGTCAGCCCGAGCCCATCGATTTTCGCCGCTGAGATTTCAATCAGGCTGGATGACGATTAGTTCCGCCTCTGGGCACAAGGGCCGCCATTGCGACATAATGGCGGCCTGACCCTGAGGGAGTGACACCATGCAAACCTGGTTCTATGTTGCTGCAGGGGGCGCCATCGGCGCCTGCCTTCGTTTTGGGATTGCCGAACTGATGGCCTTGCTGCTGGGGCGCCACTTTCCTTACGGGACTCTGGTGGTCAACGTGGTGGGCTCTTTCATCATGGGGGGGGCGTTCGCCCTCATCAGTCATGGTCATGTGGTAGAACACCCGATGAAGCCGCTGCTGATGGTGGGGATCCTCGGAGCCCTGACTACTTTCTCTTCCTTTGCCCTCGATACGGTAGTGCTGGCTCAACATGGGGCCTATCTGAAAGCGCTGCTCAATATCGGTCTCAATCTCTTCCTCTGTCTGGCCATGGTGGTGCTGGGCATGCAGTTGGTTGCGAGCCGGGTTTAAGGTGTCCGGACGCCAGTGGCTCTGGTAAACTGGCGGCCATTCTTTGCTCTATGGGTGTTTAAGGGATGTCAGAACAAGCAACGACAACGCATTTTGGCTTTAAAACCGTGGCCGCGACCGAGAAGGAAACTCTGGTAGCAGGTGTCTTCCATTCGGTGGCAGCCAAGTATGATCTGATGAACGATCTGATGTCGTTCGGCATCCACCGCCTGTGGAAGCGCTTCACCATCGACTGTTCCGGTGTGCGCAAGGGCCAGAAGGTGCTGGATCTGGCCGGTGGTACCGGTGACTTGACCGCCAAGTTTTCCCGCATCGTCGGCGAGACCGGTCAGGTGGTGCTGGCGGATATCAACGACTCCATGCTGAAAGTGGGGCGCGACAAGCTACGCAATCTGGGGGTCGCCAACAACGTCTCCTACGTGCAGGCCAATGCCGAGGCGCTCCCCTTCCCGGATAACCACTTCGACGTCATCACCATTGGCTTCGGCCTGCGCAACGTCACCGACAAGGACAAGGCGCTCGCCTCCATGTTCCGGGTGCTCAAGCCGGGTGGCCGTCTGCTGGTGCTGGAGTTCTCCAAGCCGGTCAGTGAAGTGATCGCCAAGCTCTATGACCTCTACTCCTTCAAACTGCTGCCGAAAATGGGCGAAATCGTCGCGAACGACAGTGAAAGCTACAAATATCTGGCAGAGTCCATCCGCATGCACCCGGATCAGCAGACTCTGGCAGGCATGATGGAAAATGTCGGGTTCGAGCAGGTGGAGTACTTCAACCTGACTCAGGGGGTGGTCGCCCTGCACCGCGGTTACAAGTTTTAAGGTTGCCTATGCCGATGGATGCCATGGTCACCGCGGTGATCGAAACCAGCCTCAACCAGTTGCTGGCGCTGGACAAACAGAGCCCGGAGCGGCTGCGCAAACTGGTGGGCAAGGTGCTCAAGCTGGAGCTGCGTGAACTCAAGCCGCTCTGGTTTGTCTTCTCCGAGCGTCGGCTGGATGTGCTGGCCCAGCATGAAGGGGAGGCGGATGCGGTGCTCAGTCTCTCCCTGACCGCCCTCGGTCTGCTGAAAGACCCGTCCGCCCTGACCCGCTATATCCGCGAGGAGAAGCTGGATCTGAGCGGTGATCCCCAGCTGGTACAGGCATTCAGCGTGCTGCTGGGCGAGCTGGATATCGACTGGGAAGAGGAGCTGTCGCGCTATACCGGCGATGTCGTTGCCCACACCCTGTTCAGCGGTGCCCGTCAGGCGCGTCGTCTGGTCGGCCGCGAGCTGTGCCGCACCCGCAGCCAGCTGGCGGAATATCTGACCGAAGAGGCCCGCCTCGCCCCCGGCCCGCTGGAAGTGGCGAGTTTCAACGATGACGTCGAGGTGCTGGCCCAGCAGCTCAAGGCCGTCGAACTGCGGCTGGCCCGCTTCGAACAGCAGGTGACCTGATGACCCCGAAGGAGTTCAAACGCCTCTATCGCATCATCACCATCCTGCTGGAGCAGGGCATCGACGAGCTGGTGCCCGCCCGCTATCAACCCTGGCCGGGTCGTCTGGCCCGTCGCTCCCTGTTCTGGCTCAAGAACAAACAACCGGATCTCAGCCGCGGTGCCCGCATCCGCCTCGCCTTCGAGGCCCTTGGCCCCATCTTCATCAAGTTTGGCCAGATGCTCTCGACCCGCCGCGACCTGCTGCCGCCGGATATCGCCGAAGAGCTGGCCCTGTTGCAGGACAGAGTGCCCCCCTTCTGTGGTCAGGCGGCGCGCCAGCAGATCGAGCTGAGCCTGGGTTGTCCCATCGAAACCCTGTTTGACGACTTCGACGAGACGCCGCTGGCGTCGGCTTCCATCGCGCAGGTGCATACCGCCCGGCTGAAGGAGAGTGGCCGCGAGATCGTCATCAAGGTGATCCGTCCCGACATCGAGCCGGTTATCGAGGCTGACCTGCGGTTGATGCAGGCGCTGGCCCGTCTGGTGGCCCGCTTCGTGCCCCAGAGCGCGCGACTGCGCCCCATCGAGGTGGTGGAGGAGTATCGCAAGACTATCCTCGACGAGCTCAATCTGATGCGTGAAGCGGCCAATGCCATCCAGCTGCGCCGCAACTTCACCGGCTCCGAGGCGCTCTATGTGCCTGAAATCATCACCGATCTCTGCCGCGAGCAGGTGCTGGTGATGGAGCGCATCTACGGTATTCCGGTCTCCGACATTCCAGCGCTGGAAGCCAACGGCACCAATATGAAGCTGCTGGCCGAGCGCGGGGTGGAGGTCTTCTTCACCCAGGTGTTCCGCGACAGCTTCTTCCACGCCGATATGCACCCGGGCAACATCTTCGTCTCTTACGAACATCCGGAAAACCCGCTCTGGATCGGCATCGACTGCGGCATCGTCGGTACCCTCAACCGGGAAGACAAACGCTATCTGGCGGAGAACTTCCTCGCCTTCTTCAACCGTGACTATCGCCGCGTGGCGGAGCTGCACGTGGAGTCGGGCTGGGTGCCGGCAGATACCAAGGTGGACGAGTTCGAGTTCGCCATCCGCACCGTGCTGGAGCCCATCTTCGAGAAGCCGCTCTCTGAAATTTCGTTCGGTCACGTGCTGCTCAATCTGTTCAACACTGCCCGCCGCTTCCATATGACGGTGCAGCCGCAGCTGGTGCTGCTGCAAAAGACCCTGCTCTATGTGGAAGGGTTGGGGCGTCAGCTCTACCCGCAGCTCGATTTGTGGCAGACCGCCAAGCCGTTCCTCGAGAACTGGATGCACGAACAGGTCGGGCCCAAGTCGGTATTGAACGCCATCAAGGAGAAGGCGCCATTCTGGGCCGAGAAGCTGCCTGAGCTGCCGGAGCTGGTCTATGAGACTCTGCGCCAGACCCGTCATCAGCAGCGTCATTTCGACCAGATGTTTGCCGAGTTCCGCCGTCACAGCCGTCGGCAGGGGCAGGCCCGCTACCTCTTAGGGGTTGGAGCCAGCCTGCTATTGGCGGGTGTATTCTTGCTGACCCAAAAACAACACATTGAGTGGGGACAAGCCAGTCTCGCCGGTGCAGCCCTCTGCTGGCTGGTCGGCTGGTTGCGAACCCGTTCCCATTAATCAACAACCGCGCCGTCAGGCGCCTGTTCTGGAGAGAAAATCATGGGTGGTATCAGTATTTGGCAATTGTTGATCATTGCAGTCATCGTCGTGCTGCTGTTCGGTACCAAGAAACTGCGCGGCATTGGCGGTGATCTGGGCGCGGCGGTCAAAGGGTTCAAGAAAGCCCTCTCCGACGAGCCGGCTGATGCCAAGGCCGAGCAGAAAGATGCCGAGTTTCCCCCGAAACAGCTGAACGAAGCGGCCACTCAGAGCAGTGAGACCGCCAAACAGAAAGACAAAGACCAGGCCTAAGCCATGTTCGATATCGGTTTTTGGGAGCTGGTCGTTATCGGTGTGGTAGCACTGGTGGTACTGGGGCCCGAGCGGCTGCCGGTTGCCATCCGCACGGCTACCCACTGGATCCGCCTCATTCGTTCGACCGCGAACTCGGTCAAGTCCGAGCTGGAGCAGGAGCTCAAGTTGCAAGAGCTGCATAACGACCTCAAGAAGGCCGAACAGTTGCAGATGAGCAACCTGAGCCCCGAGCTGCAGGAGTCCATCGAACAGCTCAAAGCGGCGGCCCAGTCGGTCAATCGCCCCTATCAGGTGGAGAACGAGATCCGTCCGCCGCGCCCCGAGCCGGTCGCCCAGGCTGAGCCTGCCACGCCGGTGGAGCCTGCGGTGCAGCTGAGCCACGACGTGCCGCCGGTCAACAGCCAGCGGGAGAGTGAGCCGGTGCCGGTCAGCGATTCCGCAGTAAAAGGGGAGGTGAAGCCATGAGTCAGGCCGAACAACCCCTTATCAGCCATCTGGTTGAGCTGAGAACCCGCTTGCTGCGCTCCATTACCGCCATCCTCGTGGTGTTTCTGGCGCTGATCTACTTCTCCAACAACATCTACGACTTCGTGGCTCAGCCGCTGCTCAGCCAGCTGCCGGAAGGGACCAGCATGATCGCGACGGATGTGGCGACCCCCTTCCTGACGCCGATCAAGCTGACGCTGGTGGTCTCCTTCTTCGTGGCGATCCCCTATCTGCTCTATCAGGCCTGGGCTTTTATCGCCCCCGGTCTGTACCAGCACGAACGGCGCCTGATCATGCCGCTGGTGGTCTCCAGTGCCCTGCTGTTCTATGCGGGGATGGCGTTCGCCTACTACGTGGTGTTCCCGCTGGTGTTCGGTTTCTTCACCAGCACAGCACCCGCAGGGGTGACGGTGGCTACCGATATCGCCAGCTATCTGGACTTTGTACTGACCCTGTTCTTCGCGTTCGGGGTGGCGTTCGAAATTCCGGTGGCCACCATACTGCTCTGCTGGACCGGCGTGACCACACCGCAAAACCTGAAGGAGAAACGTCCCTACGTCATCGTCGGGGTGTTTGTGGTCGGCATGCTGCTGACGCCGCCTGATGTCTTCTCCCAGACCCTGCTCGCCATCCCGATGTGGGCGCTGTGGGAGATAGGTCTGTTCTTCGCCCGCTTCTACGTGAAGAAAGAGGATGAAGAGCAACAGGAACAACCGGATGTGGAGAGCTGAGGCTCTGTTCGTCACCTGTTTGCCGGACGGCGAAGAGGATGACGAAGTCCGCAGGAATAGCAGAACGAGGGGAGCTGAGGCTCCCTTCCTCTTTTCATGCTCCCGTTCGAGGCGTATGGTAAGACCCCATTCGGTAGATGGTTTTCAAATACCTGATATGTATTCCTTTTGTTCGGAACGTCTCATCCCATGATCGATATCGGTTTAAACCTGACCAGCAGCCAGTTCGTCGGTGAACAGCCTGAGCTGGTGGCCCGCGCCCGTGCCGCCGGAGTGGAAGCGCTGATCCTCACCGGTACCGATCTGGCTGGCAGCCGCGAGAGCGCAGAGTTGGCCGCCCGCTGGCCGGGCTACTGCTTCTCCACCGCCGGGGTACACCCTCACGATGCCAAGAGTGTCGATGCGGCGACCCTGCCCGCCTTGCGCGAGCTGGCAGCCTTGCCGCAGGTGGTGGCTATTGGCGAGTGCGGTCTCGACTACAACCGCGACTTCTCCCCCCGCCCGGTGCAGGATGCGGTATTCGACGCCCAGCTGGCACTGGCTGCTGAGCTCCGGATGCCGGTGTTTCTCCACTGCCGCGATGCGCACGCCCGTTTTATCGAGATCCTCCGTCCCTGGTTGCCGAAACTACCGGGAGCCGTGCTGCACTGCTTCACCGGTTCCGACGAGGAGCTGGACGAGTGTCTGGCGCTGGGGCTGCATATCGGGGTGACCGGCTGGCTCTGCGACGAACGCCGTGGTCAGCTGCTGCGCGAACAGGTAGCGCGTATTCCGGCCGGTCGGCTGATGATCGAGACCGATGCCCCCTATCTGGTGCCGCGGGATCTGAAACCGCGTCCGAAGCGCAACGAACCTGCATTTTTGCCGCACATCGCCCAGGTGGTGGCGGCCTGTCGTGGTGAAGCGCCCGAGGCCTTGCTGGCCCACACCCGGGCCACCTCCGCCGCGTTCTTCCAACTTCCTCTCCAGGAGTGATTCATGGCTACAACTCTTCCGGGCGCCTTTCCGGGCCGCCGCCTGCGCCGTCTGCGCAAACATGATTTCAGCCGTCGTCTGGTGCGCGAGAACGTACTGACCGTCAACGATCTCATCTATCCGGTGTTTGTGCTGGAAGGGGAGAACCGTCGGGAAGCCGTTCCCTCCATGCCGGGGGTGGAGCGTCTCTCCATCGATCTGCTGCTGGAGGAAGCTGCCGAGCTGGTAGAGCTGGGCGTGCCCGCCATTGCCCTGTTCCCGGTGACCCCGCTGGAGAGCAAGAGCCTGATGGCGGAAGAGGCCTACAACCCGAACGGGCTGGCCCAGCGCACCGTGCGTGCCCTCAAGGCCCGCTTCCCGGAGCTGGGGGTGATCACCGACGTGGCGCTCGATCCGTTCACCACCCACGGTCAGGATGGCATCATCGATGACGAAGGCTATGTGCTGAACGACATCACCACCGAGATCCTGATTAAGCAGGCGCTCTCCCATGCCGAGGCCGGGGTCGATATAGTCGCGCCGTCCGACATGATGGATGGCCGCATTGGCGCCATCCGCGCCGCGCTGGAAGAGAACGGCTTCATCAACACCCAGATCATGGCCTACTCCGCCAAGTACGCCTCCTGCTACTACGGCCCGTTCCGCGATGCGGTCGGCTCTGCCGGCAACCTCGGCAAGAGCAACAAGGCCACCTATCAGATGGATCCGGCCAACAGTAACGAAGCCCTGCACGAAGTGGCGCTGGATATTCAGGAAGGGGCCGACAGCGTGATGGTCAAGCCGGGTATGCCCTATCTGGACGTGGTTCGTCAGGTGAAGGATCAGTTCGGCGTGCCGACTTTCGCCTATCAGGTCAGCGGCGAGTACGCCATGCACATGGCGGCGATCCAGAACGGTTGGCTGAAAGAGAAGGAGACCATCATGGAGTCTCTGCTCTGCTTCAAGCGGGCCGGGGCCGACGGCATCCTTACCTACTTCGCCAAGCGCGTAGCGCAGTGGCTGAAGGAAGATGCCCGTTAAGCCGGGTTGAAGAGATAAACGAGAGGGGGAGCCGATGGCTCCCCCTCTGTCGTTATGGCTCTCTTTTGGTCACGAGCGGATGATTACAGCTTGATCCAGGCATCGCTCCAGTTGCTGCCGGTACCCGGTGCATAGTGGCTGGTCGAGCCGCCACACCACCCACTGTAGGGCCAGGGTTTGCACTCGTAGTCGCCACCGGCATTGCTGACCCGTTCGCCACTCTGATAAGCGGTGCCCGCAACATAGGCTGGGTAGCTGCCGTTACCACCGTCACTGTCACCACCCGGAGCCTGTTCCACCAATGCCAGGGTGAAGCGGCGCTCGAAGCCCTGCTTGCTCCCCTCAGCCATGCCCGCCAGCAGCAGCTCGTAACTGCCGGCCGCTAGGCCCGACTGTGCCAGCTGCAGGGAACCCTGACCATCGATCAGGGCGCTGCCGGTGGCGACCGGATTGCCATCCTGCAACAGGGTCGCGGTGACGGTCACCGGGTTGGCGGTGGTCAGCGTCAGGCTGAAGTCGATCGCGCCGTTGACGATGAGATATTCGGCCGCCAGATCGGTGACGGTGAAGTCACTGCTGCTACCGGTCGTGGGCAGAATGAAGTCTCCGCTCAGGTAGGTCAGACCGGTCCAGCCGGAGCTGGTCAGCCAGTGCTTGCCATTGGTCTGATAGACGTTGGGCAACTGGGTGCACTGTTTGTTGTCATTGACGAAGCCGATACCGTAAAAGCCCGCCACATTCTTGTAGCAGAGCTGGCGACCATTCTGGTGCAGCACTGGCTGATCCAGCTTGCCCTTGTGGTGGAGTGACAGCCAGTCAAACTGGTTGATGGCCGAGACCAGCGGCACAAACTGGCCATCGGGCTGACGATAACGGATCAGGGATCCGGCATCACAGAGCAGACCATCAGCCTGCTGTTCGACGTAGCCGTAGTACTGCTCGCCATCCTGGAAGGTGAACCGGCAGAGATTGCCTTTCTCCGACTCCTTGGGGATCCAGCCCATCAGCAGTCGCTCCTGATTGTTCAGGGCTGCCAGCTGCCCGGCACTGAAGTCGCTGCCGTTGGCTACCCAGCTTTGCGGCATGGTGGAGAATTGCATGAAGTAGTGGTCGGTATAGTACATGTGGCTGTCAGCGCGGTGCTTGCGAGCCCCCTGGCTGACCGAGTTGTAGCGATAGATGTCGTTTTCCGGCTTGTGGAAACCGTTGAGATCATCATCCAGATAGGGCAGGTCGCCCTTGCGGATATGGTAGTTGGCCATGCCCGTCATCAGCGGGTGCCAACCGTGGCTGCCACGGGCAAACGCACTGTCATGACTGTAGGACTTGCCATCAAAGCCGTGGCCAAATTCGTGGGCAATGATGCCCCAGCTGCCGTAGTAGTGGCTGACAAAGTTAAAGGTATCGACCCCGGTGATACCGCCTCCCCCCAGACCACCACCCATGGCAGTGATCCCCAGGTTGAGGTTGGGGCGCTTCATCAGGCTGTGGTAGTAGTAGTCATAATCGGCCGCCGTAAAGATCCCGTTCGGCACATAGCTGTTGCCGCCATTGCCGAACATCTCGTAGCCGTTCACCGCCTTGAAGTTGTACCAGACGTGTTTGAACTCCTCGGTCGAGACCATGTAGGCCAGGTTGGTGGCGATGATCAGCCACTCGCGGGCGTAGAGGGCATTGATGGGGCGCCAGGAGCCGCTGGTGTTGGTGGCGAAGCGCACGTTCCAGCTTGGCTTGAGGCGTGCCAGCTTCTGGGCAAACGGATCCGAGTTGGAGCTGAACCTGTGCTCGAACTGGGCAGGCAGATTGATGCTGTTGTCGAGCAGGTTGTTGAGATCAAACACGCCATCGCGGCTGGCGCTGTTGAAGCGTCCCTGCTCGCCAAAGGCGCTCAGTGGCAGGGTGATTTGGGCATAGGCGGGCAGGCGATCGAGCTGGCCCAGGATCAGCCACTTGTTGATACCGTTCAGGCGTGACTCGATATTGATGTCATGCAGCTCTCTGGCGGCATAGTTGGTGATGCGCACCGTGTCGTTATCAAGCAGCTCGGTCTTGACCAGCGAATTGATGTTGACCGAACGCTGGGCGCGATCGATCAGTACCTCGTAGGGTTCGTCATTGCGCAGTATGTAGCTGACTGCGGCCGGCATCAGCTGATCGAAGATCAGCGGGCGAGCCGGCAACTGCTCGTCGGCCGTGAAGCTGATCTCCTTGCTCAGCAGCTGGTTGAAACCCAGGCCGCGCTCGTTGGCGGTGACAAGCGCCGAGCCCGCCAGCTGAAGATCTTTCAGCGCCGCCACGGGCTGCTGGTTGATCTCCCGGACAGTAAAGGTCGGGTTCTTGAACTGAAAGTCGTTGGCGATCAGGGTATCGGCATCATGCCACTCGATGCGGTCCTTGAAGTTCACCACCAGCCGATCGCCATCCATGTCGATTTTTTGCAGATTGCTGTCGGCGATCACCTGCTCAGGCGCCAGCGGGATGTTGCTGGCGATGGCATCAGCCAGTTTGCGCAGGTCATAGATGTAGTAGTTTTTGCCAGCGGTGTGGGCCAGGAGATAGTCACCCACCTGATGGAGTTGCACCAGACGGTGGCTGTATTTTCCTTCAAAGGCGAGCCGACCGGCGATGGGGGTCTTGAGGCTGTTCTCCGGCGTCACATCCTGCTGGCGGTAGACCTTGATCTCGCTCAGCGCATCGGCCACCAGCACGTAATCCTGATTGGCAAAGACGGCCTGGGCGCGGTGCAGGCTGTTGCTGCCGGAATCCCGACCGGTTCCCAGGGTGGTGACATGGCGATGCTCGTCGGCCAGATCGAAGATATCGACCCGGTGCGAGTAGCGCGAGACCACGTAGAGCAGGTTGTTGCGGACAAACAGTTCGCTGACCTGATTGTAGGCCGTGGCACTGCCGGTTTCGGTGCCGCGGATCTCGCCAATCTGCTGGCGGCTCGGGATATCGATAATGGCCACATGGCCCGGATTGCCGTTCTGGCTGACATAGAGCCGATCCTGATAGCGCTCGACCGCCGTGATCAGGCTGGCGTCCAGCCCCAGCTGGTCGGCCGTCAGCTCCTCGCCTTTGTCCAGATATTGCAGCGAGGTGGCAAACGAGTTGACGCTGCAGGAGCTGGTCTCCATCACCACCCGGGTGCGTTCGCCATTCTGGATCTGGCCGTGGGGGAAGTACTCCAGCAGACAGCCGTTGCCGTAGTCATAGTTGCCAAAGCGTTTGTTGACCGCTACGACCCCACCGTCGTACCAGGTCAGCTCCCACTCCTCATCGAAGAAATCAAAGACGTTACGAATGGCTGTTTCGTCGAAAAAGTGGGGTTTGGGCAGATCGAACAGGATGTGGTTATCCGCTGTCAGCGGGTAGAGCAGGCCGTTGATGGCAAGGTGGCGCTTGCCATCCTTGATGATCACGTTCTGCTCGTCAGCCGCACTCTGATGCAGCGCGGCGAGACGCGCCGTCATCTGCTCGTAGTGCTCCTGATAGGTTTGTTTGAAATAGGCTTGTTCGCGCTCATCGGCCACGACATGGGCCGACAGCAGCAGTCCGAGCAGGGTGGCAAGCTTGGTGGTTCTTGGCATGGTGATTTCCTTATCTTGGTTGTTGTTGGACGTTTTTGGGTGCTTGGCAAGCATGTAAAAGAGAGGGGCTAACCCGTCCGGGTCAGTGCATCCTGCCCATCGGCAGCGTGGCCGACGGGCAGGATATGGGCGGGGGCCTGTCGGCCTCCGTTAGTGGTTGGGGCAAGGTCAGAGTTTGATCCAGGCATCGCTCCAGGCAGAGCCGGTACCCGGTGCATAGTGGCTGGTCGAGCCGCCACACCAGCCGCTGTAGGGCCAGGGTTTGCACTCGTAGTTGCCACCGGCATTGCTGACCCGATCACCGGCCTGATAGCCGGTGTTGGGGGCGTAGGCAGGGTAGTCACCTTCGCTACCGCCGTTGCTCTCTTCGGTCAGCGCAACCGGGAAGCGCTGTACCACCGGCTGCTGGCCGTCAGCCAGACCGGTGATGACCACGTCGTAGCTGCCATCGGTGACGTTGCTGCCCTGCAGTACCAGGGTGCTGGTGCCGTTCACCTGGCTGCTGGTGGTGCCGTGGCTGTGGCCGCTCTGCTCCAGAGTCGCGGTGATTTGGACCCGGTTGGCGGTGGTCAGGTTGAAGCGGATGCTGACCTGACCGTTGACTATGGTGTACTCGCTCGCCATTGCGCTGACGGTGAAGTCGCTGCTGCCTTCGGCGGGTGGCGTTGTGCCGCCGCAGTCGCTGTCGCCCTGTACGCGCCAGACGCCCCAGTCACCCGTGGTGCCCGGCTCTTCGTTCTGGGTCCACCAGCCTGCCAGCCAGTTCTTGCCGTTGTGGCTGACGATGTCGCCGCCCACGTAGACTTTCTTGGCATCCCAGCTGTTTTCACAGACGGCGCCCTGCTCCCTGACGGTCACGTTGCGCTGCTGGGTTACCTGCTGACCGGCGCTGTCGCTTACCTGATAGGTGAGGGTGTAGCGGCCGACCTTGCTGCTGTCGACGCTGCCGCTGACCTTGATTTGGGCGGTCAGGTCGCCATCTTCTTCATCATGGGCACTGACGCCTGTCATCGGATCGAAAGCGGTACCCAGTTCCAGCGTGGTGTCGGTAACACCGCTGAACACCGGCTTCATGCTGTAGACCTCGACGGTACGCACCTGTTCGGTGACGTTATTGTCGCGATCGCTCACCTTGTAGGTGAGGGGATAGAGACCGATGCGCTGGGTATCGACGCTCCCTTCCACCTGGATCTGACCGGTCAGATCGCCATCTTCCTTGTCGCTGGCGCTGACGCCGGCCAGCGGGTCAAAGCGGGTGCCGTGCTTGACGCGGGAATCGCTCAGGCCACTGAACATCGGCTTGCCGTTTTCGTCCGGCGGGGTGATGTTCTGATCGTGGATGAAGGGGCCGTAGCTCTTGATGAAGGCTTCGTTGTAGGCCTGACCGGCCGCGTTACGACCCATGTCCCAGTTGATGGACCAGGTCATCACGCCACGCAGCGGTTGCCCCTCGCTCTTCAGGCGGTTGAAGGCGTTGTAGAGCTTCTGCGGATCCTGCACATAGCCGGTGGCGGCGGCGTCGATGTTGGTCGGAATGCCGAACACCAGCTTGTCATGGGGGATCTTGTAGAAGCCGCGGGTACCGTTGCTCAGCGAATCCGCCATGTAGTAGATGAACTCTTCTTTCAGGGCATCGTTGTTCTGGGCAATCCAGCCGATCCCATCGATGTAGATACCGTCGCCACCCTGGTTGTAGAACTGGGGGTTGATCCAGTCGTAGTACCCTTCCAGATTGCGGATATAGGGGATGTAGGCGCCAGTCTGGGTCAGATAGGGGAACTCCGGCGCCATGGTGATGAGGAAGTTTTTCCCCTGGGCGCGGTAGTGATTCTTGACCAGACGCAGAGCCGCCGGGATCACGGTCTGGTTGTCGGCGGCAGTGATGGCGGCCTGTTCCAGGTCGATATCCAGCCCGTCGAAGCCATAGGTCTCCACCAGACGGATGATCTCGTCGGCAAAGGCCTGCTCCTGACCTTTGCGCAGCTCGATGTGCGCATCGGCACCGCCCAGCGCCAGCAGCACGGCACGGCCCTGACGGTTCAGCTCGGCGATCTGCTCGATAAACTGGCTTTCGCTCATGCCGATGGCCGGGTCGAGTTTGAAAGTGGGGATGGGATCGCTTCCATAGACCTTCATGAAGGAGACATCGACCACGTTGTATTGTGGGTTGACCTGATCGAGCTTGACGCAGGGGGCGATACCGCCCTTGTAGCCCGAGCCGTCACACCAGTTGTGCCAGTAGCCGACCACTACGCCGGACTGGGGGTTGACCATCGCCTGACCGGCACTGGTGGCATATGTCATGGGGGCGCCCATGCCGAGCAGGCAGCCAAGCAGGGATAATTTGAGTTTGTTCATCGTCTCTCCGTACGGTGCAAATGGGGCGTCGGTTGTGACCGGACGTCCCCGGGGGCAGCCCCGCTGTCATAGGTGTTTTCCCTTAGACCGGTGGCTTTGCGTCGCGCCCTTTCGGGTCACTTTGCCTTTTTCACCCGATTTCTGTGCAGCACAGAGAATCAAGTGACCTGCATGGCAGGTTGCCTATGATAGATGCTTGAAAATAAATTAATCAATAGTTGGTTTTGATTCTAATTAACTGAAAAATATTGATAATTTGTTACGGTTACCACATTTTGTCCGTTTCCATGATTGAACATGACGGTACTTGGCTGGCAGCTGTGGCGCCGGTAAATGGCGACTTTTTGCCCCTTGAAAGTAGCGGCAAGAGCCAAAAAAGGCCCACAGATTCATTCTGTTACTGGCTGTTGATAGCAAAACTGCAGCAACGGCAGAGATCCGGGTCGCAATGGCTGGAAAAGTACAGGGTTGCGGCGGATTCCCGCTTGATTATTGCGTGGCTTGGCCACATGTTAGAAAGCCATACAGAGCTGCTAAAGCGGTCTGTTCAAGACCAAACAAGAGGTAACCGGGATGAATAACCCTTTGCTGACAATGGATTCGCTGCCCCCTTTCAGCCAGATCAAGCCGGAGCAGGTTCAGCCTGCCGTGATTCAGGCGATTGCTGACTGCAAGCAGAAGATCAGCGATGTGCTGGCCCAGCGTGATCCCCATACCTGGGATAGCCTGATTGCCCCGCTGGAAGAGGTAAATGACCGTCTGTCACGGATCTGGTCACCGGTCAGCCACCTCAACTCCGTACTCAACAGCGAAGCGCTGCGCGAGGCCCATGATGCCTGCCTGCCGCTGCTCTCCGAATTCCAGACCTATGTCGGTCAGCATGAAGGGCTCTATCAGGCCTATCTGGCCCTCTCCCAGAGCGATGATTTCCCGCTGCTCAGCGGCGCCCAGCGCAAGGAGATCCAGAATACCCTGCGTGACTTCCGCCTCTCCGGCATCGGTCTGCCTGCCGAGGCGCAGCAGCGTTACGGCGAAATTCAGGCCCGCCTCTCCGAGCTGGCCTCCCGTTTCAGCAACAACGTGCTGGATGCCACCCAGGGCTGGCACAAGCTGGTGGCCGATGAAGCTGAATTGGCCGGTCTGCCCGACAGCGTGCGTGCCGCTGCCCGTCAGATGGCTGAACTTAAAGGCAAAGAGGGCTGGCTGTTCACGCTGGATATCCCTTCCTACCTGCCGGTGATGATGTACGCGGACAACCGCGAACTGCGCGCCGAGATGTATGAGGCCTTCACCACCCGCGCCTCCGATCAGGGCCCCAATGCGGGCAAGTGGGACAACTCCGCCATCATGAACGAGCTGCTCACCCTGCGCCGCGAACTGGCTCAGTTGCTGGGCTTTGCCAACTATGCCGAGCTCTCCCTGGCCACCAAGATGGCGGACAAGACCGAACAGGTGGTGAGCTTCCTCACCGATCTGGCGGCCAAATCTCTGCCGCAAGGCAAGGCCGAGCTGGAGGAGATCCGCGCCTTCGCCGCCGAGCAGCATGGTCAGACCGAGCTGGCCGCCTGGGATCTCGCCTACTACGCCGAGAAGCTCAAGCAGCACAAGTTCTCCATCTCCGACGAGCAGCTGCGCCCCTATTTCCCCGCCAGCAAGGTGGTGAAAGGGCTGTTCGAAGTGGTGAAGCGGGTGTTCGGCATGAAGGTGCGCGAGCGTCTCGGCATCGACACCTGGCACCCGGACGTGCGCTTCTACGATATCTTCGATGCCGACGACGAGCTGCGCGGCAGCTTCTATCTCGACCTCTATGCCCGCGAGCACAAGCAGGGCGGGGCCTGGATGGATGTCTGTCTGGGTCGTCGCTACCGTCAGGATGGCTCGCTGCAAAAACCGGTGGCCTACCTGACCTGCAATTTCAACGGCCCGGTGGATGGCAAGCCTGCGCTGTTCACCCACAACGAAGTGGTCACCCTGTTCCACGAGTTTGGCCACGGCATTCACCATATGCTGACCCGCATCGATGTGGCCGGTGTCGCCGGTATCAACGGCGTGGCCTGGGATGCGGTGGAGCTGCCGAGCCAGTTCCTCGAGAACTGGTGCTGGGAGTCCGAGGCGCTGGCCTTTATCTCCGGCCACTACGAGACCGGCGAGCCGCTGCCTGCCGATCTGCTGGAGAAGATGCTGACCGCCCGCAACTTCCAGGCGGCCATGCAGATGCTGCGTCAGCTGGAGTTCGCCCTGTTCGACTTCCGTCTCCATCAGGAGTTTGACCCGACCAATCCGGCACAGCTCCCGGTGCTGCTGGATGAGGTACGCAGTCAGGTAGCAGTGATGACGCCACCGGCGTTCAATCGCTTCCAGCACAGCTTCTCCCACATCTTCGCGGGCGGCTATGCGGCGGGCTACTACAGCTACAAGTGGGCCGAGGTGCTCTCTGCCGATGCCTTCTCCCGCTTCGAGGAGGAGGGGATCTTCAACCCGGCGACCGGCCAATCCTTCCTGAAGAATATTCTGGAGAAGGGGGGCTCGAAGGAGCCGATGGAGCTGTTCCGAGCCTTCCGTGGCCGTGAGCCCAAGGTGGATGCACTGCTGCGACATAGCGGGATCGCTGCCTGAGATTCCTGAACCGCCGCCTGTGTGAGCTTCAAGCAGGTACACTGTTTTGCGGCATAGTGGGATCGAGTCGTGATTTCTGCGACAAAAAGGGACCTTTTGGTCCCTTTTTTCAAGGCTTTTTAATATCTTGCTGATTGCATATTTGCACTGCCCACGGCTCTTCAGTAGAGTCGTGTTCTAACCTTCAAGGAGAGAAAGCCACTTGCCATGAGGCGAGCACTCGATTCCGTCTATCAAATCATCTCCAGTCTGGCTCATTCGAGCGGCCAGGGATATTTCGATACCTTTGTGAGTGAAATCGCCGCTGCTGTGATGGCTGATGTCGTCCTGATCGCCAGCAGGGAATCAAATGCTACCCACCTGACTGTTCAGGCTGCCCATCCCTCCTCTCTTGACCCCGAAACCCTGACGCTGCCACTGACTGACTCTCCCGATGCCATTACCTGGCAGGAGGGGGAAGCCTGGTTCAGCGATCGTCTGTTGCAGCTGTTCCCCGCGATGCCGCTTGCCGATGCGTGGCAGGCCCAGGCCTACGCCGGGATCGCCCTCAAGGATGCGGATGGCGAGACCATAGGCATCTGCTGCCTGCTCTATCGTCAGCCGCAGGCCAATATGACCAAGGTGATGGGGCTGCTCCGGTTGCTGGGGCCGCTGGCCGGTCGCGAACTGGCGCTGATGCTGCAACGCCAGCTGCCACTGCTCTTGCCTGATACCCCTCATGTGCTGCAGAGCATGCTGTTTCAGGCCCCGGTGGGGATCGGCAAGCTCGATCTCACCGGCCACATTCTCTGGGCCAACCCGGCCATCGAGAAGATGCTGGGTTATCCCCTCGACGAGCTGCTTCATCGCTCCATCTCCGATATCAATCACCCGGAGGATTGGCAGCGCAGCCTTGAGTGCTACGAAGAGATCCGGCGCGGGGATCGCAGCAGTTTCACCCAGGAGAAGCGCTACTTCTGCAAGGGGGGCGAGATCCTGTGGGGGCGGGTAACGGTCACCCTGATCCGCGACGAGCAGCAGCAGCCGGACTACCTGATGGTGCTGCTGGAGAATATCGATCCCCTCAAGCGTCATGCGGAGCAGCTCAAGCTCTCTCACCGGGTCTACGACAACCTCTCCGAAGCGATTCTGGTGTGCGATGCCGACAGTCGCATCATCTCGGTCAACCCGGCCTTCGAGCAGATCACCGGCTACAGCAGCGACGAGGTGCGGGGCCAACGTCCCAGCATGCTCAAGTCCGGGCTGCACGATCAGACCTTCTATGCCGACATGTACCACGCGCTGGAGCGGGTGGGGGTGTGGCGTGGCGAAGTGTGGAACAAGCGCAAGAACGGCAAGCTCTATCCGCAGCAGCTGATGATCAGCACCCTGCGTGAAGCAGGCGAAATCCAGCAATATATCGCCATTTTCAGCGATCTTTCCCAGACCAAGGTGGCAGAGCAGAAGATCGCGACCCAGGCCAACTACGACAACCTTACCAGCCTGCCCAACCGCTGGCTGTTTGGCCGCTGCCTTACCCGCTTCTGCGAGCGGGGCGAGCGCTTCGCGCTCATGGTGCTCGACCTCAACAACTTCAAGGCGGTCAACAACAGCATGGATCACCATGCTGGCGATGCCCTGTTGCGGGAGGTGTCGGATCGACTGGTGAGCCGGGTGCGCACCGAAGATTTGGTGGCCCGTATCGGTGGCGATGAGTTCGCGTTCCTGGTGCCCGGCATCGTCACCCGCCGTCAGGCCGAGGTGTTTGCCAAGCAGGTGATCGGCAGCTTCGCCCGCCCCTTTATGCTGGCCAACCAGCACCTCTATGTGACCGCGACCATCGGCATGACTCTCTGTCCGGTCGATGGCAGCGAGAGCGACGAGCTGCTGCGCAATGCCGAACAGGCGCTGTTTGCGGCCAAGCGACAGGGACGGTTGCTCGGTGCATACTGCTCATCCATGCGGGAAGAGGTGCGCCAGCGCCACCAGATGCAGCAGGATTTGGCCGAAGCGATCAAGCTGGAGCAGCTGACCATGGCCTACCAGCCCATCTGGGACAATCGCAGCGGACGGGTCGCCAAGCTGGAAGCGCTGGTGCGCTGGTATCACCCCCACTGGGGACAGGTCTCCCCTGCCGAGTTTATTCCGCTGGCGGAAGAGGCGGGATTGATTCAGGGGCTGGGTGCGCTGGTATTGTGGCAATCGTGCCGGGATCTGGCGCGGTTGCAGCAATCCGGCTTCCCTGATCTGCAGATGTCGATCAACCGTTCCACCATGGAGTTCCAGACCATCGACCCCGAGGCGAGTGAGTGGCTCAAGGTGATCCAGCACTTCGGGCTCGATCCTGCCGACATCGTCATCGAAATCACCGAATCTCTGCTGATGGAGAGCAGTGATCAGCACAGGGTGCGGATCGATGCCCTGCGCGAGGCGGGGTGCAAGTTGGCCATCGACGATTTCGGTACCGGCTACTCGGCCCTCAACTATCTGCGCACCTTCCCGGTAGATCTGGTCAAGATCGACCGCTCCTTCGTGCGCCATATCCCCTTCAACGAGCAGGATAGGATGCTGCTCGACGGCATCATCAACATAGTACACAACCTCGGCATGCAGGTGGTGATCGAGGGGGTAGAGACCCGCGAGCAGCTCAACTTCCTCTGCCAGAAGGGGTGTGCCTTCACCCAGGGTTATCTGCTCAGCCGCCCGCTGGCCTATGACGATCTCACCGAATATCTGCAGCTCAATGACAAAGGGATGTTTCTGCAGATCAGCTAGTGGTGCTTACTCCTGCGATGTCATCTGTTCCTGTTTGGTTTTCAATGTCCGGTAATCCTCGCCGAGATAGCGCAAATAGATGCGATCCAGTACTCCCTCATCCTGCATCTCTTGCAGCGCCTTGTTGTAGGCAGGCAGCAGGTCAGCCTTCTGTTTGCCAAAACAGAGGTAGAGCGGCGTCGAATCGATAAAGGGGGTGAGGGCGCGGATCCTGACGTCCTGCTCCCTCGACAGAATGGGGGCAGAGAAGTAGTCCAGGATGATCATATCGACCCGGCTCTTTTCCAGCATCAGTAGCAGCTGTTTGTCGGAGTGAACCTTGATGGGCTCCCAGCCGGTGAAGTTCCTGATCTTGGCCGTATAGTCATACCCCCTGACCATTCCTACTTTCAGCCCCTTGGCCATCTCCCACGAGAAGTTCTGTAACGGACTGTCGGTACGCACATAGGCGGCCAGAGGATAGAAGGCGGTGGCAAGGTCAGAGTGATAGCAACCGGGGAGAGGGGCATTGTCGAGAATGCCATCCGCCAGCTGGGTGCTGACATATTGCTCGCAGCGTCCCCAAGGCAGTTCAAGCAGGGTGAGGTTCATGCCAAGGCGGCGCGCCACCTCTTGATGGATCTCCACCGAAATGCCCTCTTTCAGGTTGCCCTGTTCGGCATAGGAAAAGGGAGGCCAGTCTACGCCGCAGACCTTCAGGTTTGTGCCGCTCTGGGCGGCGAGGAGCAGGGCAATGAACAGGTTCATGGGATTTCCTCCCTACAGCGACTTGAAGGGGCTGTGGTACACTCGGTTCACTGAACTTAGAACGCATCCAAAGACCATGCAAATCATCCTCGAAGACCCCGCCAAGGCCGCGCTGGCAGACGCGCTGGCCAGCCAGCTTGCCCAGCTCGACCTTCCCCAGTTTGCCCTGGTGTTTACCCCGGAAAGGTTGGAACTGCGCAAGCTGGATGAGCCCAAGCTGGGAGCCGTCTATGTGGACTTCGTGGAAGGGGCGGTGGCACATCGCCGCAAGTTTGGCGGCGGTCGCGGTCAGTCTATCGCCAAGGCGGTGGGGCTCAAGTCGGGGGCGACTCCGACCGTGGTCGATGCCACGGCCGGGCTGGGACGCGATGCCTTCGTGCTCGCCTCCCTCGGTTGCAAGGTGACCCTGATCGAACGCAGCCCTGTGGTGGCCGCTCTGTTGCAGGACGGGCTGGCGCGGGCGGCACAGGATCCCGAGATTGGCCCCTGGGTCAGCGAGCGGATGCTCCTGCTGCAAGGCCCGGCGGTGGCCAACCTGCTGGCGCTGCCGGAGCGGCCAGAGGTGATCTACCTCGACCCCATGTTCCCGCACAAGCAGAAGTCGGCGCTGGTGAAAAAAGAGATGCGGGTGTTCCAGTCGCTGGTGGGTCCGGATCTCGATGCGGATGCCTTGTTGCCTGCCGCGCTCAAGATGGCTGAGAAGCGGGTTGTGGTGAAACGCCCCGACTACGCCGGCTGGCTCAATGAACAGAAGCCCAGCATGGCCATCGAGACCAAGAGCAACCGCTTCGATGTCTACGTGATGGCGGCGCTGGCGGCGGGTTAACGGCCGGTGTGAGCCGCAGATGCAAAAAGGAGGGCCAACATCATGTTGGCCCTCCTTTTTCGTAATAGATTCAGTTGGTTGGCGCGAAGCGGATCAGCTTCTCTTCCCCTTGCCAGTTCAGGCGCAGGGTCGCCAGTTCTGCCAGACTGAGCCGCTCGCCACTGTGCAGCAGCAGATACTCGACCCCTTCTCTGGCTTCGATAGTGCGGAGCTTGTCATCCCATTGGCGACCATCGCGGCTGGTGAGGGTCACCGGCAGTTGCCAGCTGGCAGCAATTTCGAGCCAGTCGTAGAGATAGCAGCTGATGGGTTGATAATCCGGCATGATCGGCTCCAAAACGGGCAGGTTGCTGAGTCAGGCTTCCTGTACGCGGGTCGGCCAGCCCATCTTCTGCTGGCGTTCCACTTCAAAGCGCAGCTCGCTTGCGCGCAGGTAGTGTTCATCCATCCAGCCCTTGGGCAGGGTCAGGGTCAGTGACTCCTCTTCTGCCTGCAGGGTGAAGCTGGGCACTGTGCCCTGGGTACGGCGCATGCAGAGGATCAGCGCGATGCGCAGGATACGGGCCAGCCGGATCGCCTGACGACCGGTGACGGCCCCCTGTTTCTCCAGTGGTTCCAGCTTGAATTCGTCCCGCTGGTTGAACAGCAGGGCCGACAACAGCTTCTTTTGCGCAGGGGTAAAGCCCGGCATGTCGATGTTGTCGATGATGTAGGCGGCGTGTTGCGGCGCCTTCTTGTACTCGATACAGAGGCCGATCTCGTGCAGCAGGGCGGCATAACGCAAGATCGGGCGACCGTAGCGTTTGGAGAGTCGCCAGGCCGGTTGCAGCTGGTTGAACGCCTCGACGGCGGTATCGCGCACCCGTTCGGCGTGCTCTTTATCCAGCTGATAGCGGCTGATCAGGCTGTCGGCGGTACGATCCCGGGCATCACAGTCGTGATTGTTGCCCAGCAGACCGTAGATCAGTCCTTCACGCAGGGCGCCCCCCGCGAGGGTCATGCTCTCGATATCGAGTGTTTCGAAGATGGCGATCAGGATGGCGAGGCCGGAGGGGAACACGGTCAGCCGCTCGGCCGCCAGCCCTTCCAGTTGCAGCCGGTCGAGCTTGCCGCAGGCGATGGCCTGACCCATCAACTCCTGCAACTTCGGCAGGGTGACCCGCTCGCTCTTCCCTTGCGCCAGCATGATCTCTTGCAGCGCCTGTACCGTGCCGGAGGCGCCGACGCAGGTGCGCCAGCCGAGGGCGCGGTAATCTTCCGCCACCTTCTCCAGCACCGCCTTGGCGGCGGCAATCGCCTGCTCGAAACGAGCTTCGGAGAGCTCACCATCACCAAAGTGATTGTTGAGCCAGGTGACGCAGCCCATGTGCAGGCTGTTGAGCAGTTTTGCTTCGCTATGTTCGCCGATCACCAGTTCGGTGCTGGCACCGCCGATGTCGATCACCAGCCGGTTGCCTTCCCCGGCGGAGGTCCAGGAGACCCCTTCATAGATGGTCTTGGCCTCTTCCTCGCCCGAGATGATCTCGATGCTGTGGTTGAGTACCCGTTCCGCTTCGCTGAGGAACTCGTCGACGTTGGTGGCAAGCCGCAAGGTTGCGGTGCCCACCACCCGGATGTTGTCGGCCGGAATGTCCTGCAACTGTTCGGAGAAGAGACGCAAACAGTCCCAGCCTCGTTCCATGGCGGCACGGCTGAGACGAAATTCCGGATCGAGCCCGGCTGCGAGGCGAACCTTGCGCTTGACCTTGGCGACGGTGCGCAGGGCACCGGCGACCTCGCGCACCACCAGCATATGAAAGCTGTTGGAGCCGAGGTCGATAGCGGCATAGAGAGGCGAGTTGTGCAACGGGCCTGTCCTTAGCTCTTGCGCGGCGGACGACGACGGTTGTTGCTGTTGCCACCGCCCTGACGATCCCGCATGTTGCGGTTCACCGGCTGACGGTTGCGGAACACCCGTTTCGGCGGGGTCACGTCATCCAGCAGCGCTTCACGGTCGTACTTGCTGACCGGAATGGCGTGGTGGATGTACTCCTCGATGGCCGGCAGGTTGAAGGCATAGTCTTCACAGGCCAGGCTGATGGAGTGACCGCTCTTGCCGGCACGACCGGTACGACCGATACGGTGTACATAGTCTTCGGCGTCGTCGGGCAGGTCATAGTTGAAGACGTGGGTCACGTCAGGGATGTGCAGACCACGGGCGGCCACGTCGGTGGCGACCAGAATATCGAGCGCACCCTTGGTGAAATCCTCGAGGATCTTCATCCGCTTTTTCTGCGGCACGTCACCGGTCAGCAGACCGACGCGGTGGCCGTCGTTTTCCAGCCAGGCATGGACGTCTTCACAGACGTGCTTGGTGTTGGCGAAGACGATCGCTTTTTCCGGCCACTCCTCTTCCATCAGGGAGAGCAGCAGCAACATCTTGTCTTCGTTGGAGGGGTAGAACAGCTCCTCCTTGATCCGCACGCCGGTCATCTGCTCCGGCTCTACCTGCACATGTTCCGGGTGGTTCATGTGTTCGTAGGCCAGCTCCTGCACACGCAGGGAGAGGGTGGCGGAGAACAGCATGCTCAGACGCTCGGTCGCGGGCGGCATGCGGCGGAACAGGAAGCGGATGTCCTTGATGAAGCCCAGATCGAACATGCGATCCGCTTCGTCCAGTACCACGACCTGAATGTTGCTCAGATCGATCACCTTGGACTTGAAGTAGTCGATGATGCGGCCAGTTGTGCCGATCAGGATGTCGACGCCCTGCTCCAGCACGGCCAGCTGCTTGTCGTAACCTTCGCCACCGTAGGCGAGGCCGAGTTTCAGGCCGGTAGAAGCGGCGATGCTGTCGGCATCGTTATAGATCTGTACTGCCAGTTCCCGGGTGGGTGCCATGATGATGGCTCTGGGTTGGTTAACCAGACGGGGCTTGGTCAGCGGGTGAGTCAGCAAATAGTTGAATGTCGCGGCCAGGAAGGCAATGGTCTTGCCGGTTCCTGTCTGGGCCTGACCGGCGAGGTCATGACCTTCTACCAGCAGTGGCAGAGACAGTGCCTGGATGGGCGTGCAATAGTGAAATCCCTTTGATTCCAGACCAGCCAGAACTTCGGGTTCGAGGCCCATTTGGGCGAATTTGTCGGTCGTTAAGTGTGTTTTGCTCATGGCGGTAGGTTATCAGGTTAGGCTTGCAATAATAAACAGGATCATTTCAAATAGGGCAACTATTGCCTTTGTTGATATGTCAATAAAGCCTTAATTACTGACTGGAGTTGGAGATGAGTGACAAGATTGTTCAGCTGAGCGATGCCAGCTTCGAGGCAGATGTAATCAAAGCCGATGGCGCCGTTCTGGTCGACTTCTGGGCCGAGTGGTGTGGTCCGTGCAAGATGATTGCCCCGATCCTGGAAGAAGTTGCCCAAGAGTACGAAGGTCGCGTGACCGTAGCCAAACTGAACATCGACCATAACTCTGATACTCCGCCCAAGTACGGCATTCGTGGT
Organism: Aeromonas sp. R9-2; assembly: GCF_040908025.1. Taxonomy (NCBI): domain Bacteria; kingdom Pseudomonadati; phylum Pseudomonadota; class Gammaproteobacteria; order Aeromonadales; family Aeromonadaceae; genus Aeromonas; species Aeromonas sp. R9-2. The sequence continues at coordinate 45,885 of NZ_JBFOCX010000008.1, read as the reverse complement.
ATCCCGACCCTCTTGCTGTTCAAGAATGGCGAAGTGGCAGCGACCAAGGTCGGTGCACTGTCCAAGACTCAGCTGAAAGAGTTCCTGGACGGCAACCTGTAATAATTAAAGAGGAGCGCATTGCAATAATGCGCTCCTTGTGTTTTATCACCTAGACGCTCATCCCGATTGGTGCTAGTTTATCGCTCGTTTGCTAACCTTTTTGCCTGACTCTTTGCTAACCACAGCCTGGCAATCAAATCCGATCAGCATCAATCCAGCAGACTGTCTCCTCATTTCAATCCTTGCTTACAGACTTTCACCACTATGAATCTGACTGAATTAAAGAACACTCCTGTGTCCGAGCTGGTCAAGCTTGGCGAATCCATGGGGTTGGAAAATCTGGCTCGGGCGCACAAGAAAGATATTATTTTTGCAATCCTCAAGGCGCACGCCAAGGGTGGTGAAGATATCTTTGGCGACGGTGTGCTGGAAATCCTGACCGATGGTTTCGGCTTCCTGCGCAGTGCAGACGGCTCCTATCTGGCAGGCCCTGACGATATCTACGTCTCCCCGAGCCAGATCCGCCGCTTCAACCTGCGTACCGGCGATACCATCTCCGGCAAGATCCGGCCACCGAAAGAGGGCGAACGCTACTTCGCACTGCTCAAGGTCAATGAGGTCAACTACGACCGTCCGGAAAACTCCCGCAACAAGATCCTGTTTGAAAACCTTACCCCCCTGCATGCCAACGAACGTCTGCGTATGGAACGGGGTAATGGCTCTACTGAAGATATCACCGCCCGTGTACTGGATCTGGCTTCCCCCATCGGTAAAGGCCAGCGTGGCCTGATCGTAGCGCCGCCCAAGGCCGGTAAGACCATGCTGCTGCAGAACATCGCCCAGAGCATCGCCTACAACCACCCGGACTGTGAACTGATCGTTCTGCTGATCGACGAGCGTCCGGAAGAAGTGACCGAGATGCAGCGGATGGTGAAAGGTGAAGTGATCGCTTCCACCTTTGACGAACCTGCTTCCCGTCACGTTCAGGTTGCCGAAATGGTGATCGAGAAGGCCAAGCGTCTGGTCGAGCACAAGAAAGATGTGGTGATCCTGCTGGACTCCATCACCCGTCTTGCTCGCGCCTACAACACCGTTATCCCGTCATCCGGCAAGGTACTGACCGGTGGTGTGGATGCCAACGCCCTGCACCGTCCCAAGCGCTTCTTCGGCGCCGCGCGTAATGTTGAAGAGGGCGGCAGCCTGACCATCATCGCCACCGCGCTGATCGATACCGGCTCCAAAATGGACGAGGTTATCTACGAAGAGTTCAAGGGTACCGGCAACATGGAACTGCACCTCTCGCGCAAGATTGCCGAGAAGCGTGTTTACCCGGCCATCGACATCACCCGCTCAGGTACTCGTAAAGAAGAGCTGCTCACCTCAGGTGACGAGCTGCAGAAGATGTGGATCCTGCGCAAGATTGTCCACCCGATGGGCGAGATCGACGGTATCGAGTTCCTCATCGACAAGCTGGCGATGACCAAGACCAACGACGAGTTCTTCGACGCCATGCGGCGCCAGCAGAAGTAAGTCCGGTCAGAAAATGACGAAACCGCGGCCCTGGTCGCGGTTTTTGTTTATCTGTTTTCCGGTCGCCCTAGTAGTATGAGATCCCGATGTCACATGGATGGAGACGTCATGAAGCCTGTTTTCTGGTTATTGCTGGTGTTGCTGAGTGCAATGCCAGCCTGCGCGCAAAGTGCACCGGTCGCGGTGACAGCCGAGACGTTGCAGACTCACCAGCGCTATCTGGCGGGCCGTCTGCAGGAGGGGCAATTCGCAGCCATCGACTCTCTGCTGGCGACCCTGAGTCGCGAGCGGCGGGAGTTCCTGCTGTTGCAGCTGCTGCGGGATATTCCCGCGACCACCCCTGCATCCCCTGCGTTGCAACAGTGGGTCGAGGCTCAGGCCGACAAGGCCCCCGAGTGGCTCATGGAGCAGCAGGTCGACGGTTTTCTGGTGCAGCAACCTGTCTATGATTTTGCCGCGCAGGCCCGTCAGTTGCTGGGGGCGTGGCAGCTGCAATCACTGATGCAGCGCTATCGGCAGCAGCTTGCCCAGGGCAGCTTCCAGCTAAAGTCCATTTACTACAGCAGTAACCCCGATCTCGCCATGCAGCAGCAAGCCCTGTTGTTGGCCCTCGACAGCTTGCCGCAACCGATCTGGATGCGGGAGGCGCAAGCGCTGGCCAGCCAGAATATCTATCTGCCCGACAATCATTTGTTGTTCCATCTGTTGCAGCGCACCGGCGAACCGGCGCTCTATAGCATGCTGTGGCGGCGGCCGGCAGATCAGGATGCGCTGCGTGCACTCTCTACCATCAACCGCTTCCATCACGGCAGCGCTGCCAGCGATCTGCTGATTGCCGCCAGTGGCAACGAAGGGTTGAAGGGGGCCGCCCTGCGTCAGCTGAGCGCGCTCTCGCCCTTGCCGCCGCAAGCCCAGAAATACCTGCTGGCGGAACTCTCCAAACGTCAATACGGGGCGCTGGTGGCCGGTCTGTTGATGGAGGTGGACGAGCCCCAGCTGCTCTCTGCGCTAGCCAGACGCCTCGGCCAGCGTGACATGCCACCCATTGCACCGAGTCTGCTGCCCGATTCGGGTACACCCGATGGGCAGCCAGGGTTATAATGCGTGACCTCCTGAACCCGGTTGGGAACTTGCATGAAATACAAGGATTTGCGTGATTTCATCGCGCAGCTGGAACAAAACGGACAACTCAAGCGCATCACCCGCGAGATAGATCCCTATCTGGAGATGACCGAGATCAGCGATCGCACCCTGCGTGCGGGTGGCCCGGCTCTGCTGTTCGAAAATCCCAAAGGCTACACCATGCCGGTGCTGACCAACCTGTTCGGTACCCCGGATCGGGTTGCCATGGGCATGGGCCAGCCCGATGTGGGCGCCCTGCGTCAGGTCGGGGTCTGGCTCTCCTATCTCAAGGAGCCCGAGCCGCCCAAGGGATTCAAGGAGCTGATGGAGAAGCTGCCGATCTTCAAGCAGGTGCTCAACATGCCGACTAAACGCCTCTCTTCTGCCCCCTGCCAGCAGGTGGTACAGGAGGGCGATGCGGTCGATCTCGACCAGATCCCGATCCAGCACTGCTGGCCCGGCGATGTGGCACCGCTGGTCACCTGGGGCCTCACCATCACCCGTGGCCCCTACAAGAAGCGCCAGAACCTCGGCATCTATCGCCAGCAGAAGATCGCCAAAAACAAGCTGATCATGCGCTGGCTTGATCACCGTGGCGGTGCCATCGATTTTCGCGAGTGGCAGGAGGCCCATCCCGGTGAGCGCTTCCCGGTGGTGGTGGCACTTGGCGCCGATCCCGCGACCATTCTCGGCGCGGTGACGCCGGTGCCGGATACTCTCTCCGAATATGCCTTTGCCGGTCTGCTGCGCGGCAGCCGTACCGAGGTGATAAAGGCCATCAGCTGCGATCTGGAGGTGCCCGCCAGCGCCGAGATCGTGCTGGAAGGCTATCTTGAGCCGGGTGAGATGGCGCCAGAAGGCCCTTATGGCGACCACACCGGCTACTACAACGAGGTGGACGAGTTCCCGGTCTTCACCATCACCCACATCACCAAGCGGCGCGATGCCATCTATCACAGCACCTACACCGGCCGTCCGCCCGATGAACCGGCGGTGCTGGGTCTGGCGCTGAACGAGGTGTTCGTGCCGCTGCTGCAGAAGCAGTTCCCCGAGATTGTGGACTTCTATCTGCCGCCGGAGGGGTGCTCCTACCGGATGGCGGTGGTGACCATCAAGAAGCGTTACCCGGGCCACGCCAAGCGGGTGATGCTGGGGGTCTGGTCCTTCCTGCGCCAGTTCATGTACACCAAGTTCGTGGTGGTGTGTGACGATGACGTCAACGCCCGCGACTGGAAGGATGTGATCTGGGCCATCACCACCCGGATGGACCCGGCACGGGACACCACCTTGATCGAGCATACCCCGATCGACTATCTGGACTTCGCCTCGCCGGTCTCCGGCCTCGGCTCCAAAATGGGGCTGGATGCCACCAACAAGTGGCCGGGCGAGACCAATCGGGAGTGGGGTCAGCCTATAGTTCAGGATGAGGCGGTGAAGCAGAAGGTCGATGCCATCTGGGATGAGCTCAATATCCTCGGATGAGGCAAACATGACAGCTTTGCTGCAAAAAGTGATGCGATCCGCACTGATTTGAGTATTCTCGACTGACGGGGCCAGGGCTGCTGGTCGTCACTCCATAGTGAAACAATGAGCGAAGCGGGCCGAGCGAGCCCGCCACAAGGACAAGAATGCAACGTATCAAATGCCGCGTAGAGGAACTGCGCGAATATGTCGACACCATCTGGCATGTGGCCTTGACGCCGCAGCAAGCGATCAGCTTCAAGCCGGGCCAGTATCTGCTGGTGGTGATGAGCGATTCGGACAAGCGCCCCTTCTCCATCGCCAACTCGCCGACCCGCCCGGGCGTGCTGGAGCTGCAAATCGGTGCTACTCCCGAGAACGCCTACGCCGGTCAGGTGCTGGCCCGCATGCGCGAGCAGGGGGAGATCGAGGTCGAATTGCCGGCTGGCAAGGCGTTCCTGCGCGATGAATCCCCCCGTCCACTGATCCTGATGGCGGGCGGCACCGGTTTCTCTTACGCCCGCTCCATTCTGGAGTACCTGATCGACACGGGCAGCAAGCGTCCGGTGTTCTTCTACTGGGGTGTGCGTCAGGCTCATTGGCTCTACGAACTGGAGCAGATGCAGCAGTGGGAGCGTGACTACGCGCCGCTCACCTTTATTCCGGTGGTGCAGGAGCCTGAGGCTGACTGGACCGGCAAGAGCGGGCTGGTGCACAAGGCGATCATGGATGACTTCGTCAGCCTCCACGACTACGACATCTATGTCGCCGGCCGTTTCGAGATGGCGGGTGCCGCGCGTGAGGAGTTCAAGATCCTCGGCGCCGAGCCGGAGCGCATCTTTGGTGACGCCTACGAATTTATCTGACGGGATCCCCGCTTGGATGACGCAGCCCCCGGTTTTGCCGGGGGCTTTTTTTTTGTGGCTGCCGCAGTACCGGATCGCCCTGAATGGTTGGATTATCGCGGCGTTATCCCATTATTTTTCAATATTTTGACTATGAATGGCTACTAATCAAACGTAGCTGATGGCATCTTTGTGAGGGATTGACAAGATCATCCATAGAGCAAGCACAAGGAGGCGCAGTGTTGAGTGAAGAGGGCAGGGCATCTGCGGAGGATGACAGGGGAGAGACCGGCTCTGTCGAGCGGGTCGCAACGCTGATCCCGTCCCCTCATGGCGGTGAAATGGCCCGTTTGCAGGCAGAGATCGCCGCTTTGCAGCATGAAAACTGCCTGTTGCAGGAGAAGCTCAATGCCGCCCTCGATGGCACCGGCATCTGTCTCTGGCAGGGCACTATTCCTACCGGCGAGCTGCGGGTCTTCAATCTACAGAACTTTCAGGCCGGTGACATGGCCCCTCATTTCGATCAGTGGAGCGCCAAGCTCCATCCCGACGATCGCGCCCATGCCATGGGCAGCTACTTTGCCCACCTTGAGGGGAAAACCCCCTTCTACGAAGCCGAATACCGCACCATCAATCCGCAAGGCGAGGTCACCTGGCTGTGGGATAGGGGACGGGTCGTCGATCGGGATGGCGATGGCAAGCCGCTGCGGATCATGGGCTCCCATATCGATATCACCCAGCGCAAGGCTTATGAGCAGCGACTGGCGGAGCGTGCCAACAGCGACGCGCTGACCGGTTTGCTCAACCGGCAGGGGTTTGGCAAGGCGTTTGCCCAGCTGCAGCCGCAAGGAGCGGGGGCGCTGCTCTTTATCGATCTGGATGATTTCAAGGGGATCAACGACCAGCTGGGCCACGCCTGCGGCGATCTGGTGTTGCAGCAGATGGCGGACTGGCTGCGCCTCATTATGCCTGGCTCGGCGCTATGTGGCCGTTACGGCGGCGACGAGTTTGTAGTGCATCTGCACCGGGATGTGTCGAGCCATGGCCTGGCGCAGCTGGCTGACGCCCTGATCAGCCGGATGCACGGCTATGTGCCCAAACCCGGTTGCCCGCAACGGGTGGGGCTGAGTATCGGCATCGCCCTGTGGGAGGAGGAGCCATTGAGCTTCCGACAGGCGCTGGAGGTGGCCGACAGGGCCATGTATGAGGCCAAGGCACGCGGCAAGCGGGCCTGGTATCTGCTTCAGGTGTGATGTTTTTTACAGGTTCAATACAAAGCAAAAACCCCAGCCGAGCTGGGGTTTTCGTTATTCGCCTTTGGCGCCGAGCTGCTGCTCGAGCTGAGCCAGCTTGCTTTCGAGGGCGGCCAGTTTTTCACGGGTACGCAGCAGCACCTTGGTCTGTACGTCGAACTCTTCGCGGCTGACCAGATCCAGCTTGCCCAACTGGGCTTGCAGTACCTGACGCATCTTCTTCTCGGCCTCTTCACCCATGCTGCGAATGCCGGGCGGCAGGGAGTTGTGCACCTGCTTGGCGATCTCTTCCAGTTTCTTCGGGTCGATCATGATGTCCTCCTTAAGCGTTGGCGGACATTCTACCGACAATTCCCTCACTTTGCCGAGATCGCGGCGGCTTTTTAGTCGTGATGGTGCCCGCTGGCTGGTCGGGTCTGGTGATGGGGCTACAACTGCTACCCTTGCGCCCCTTTGTTAACCTGAAACCATGACATGTACCACAAAGCTGAGCCAGAACTGTCCGGCATGAGTCTTATTTTGTGTTGGTTTTATGTTAACGTTTTGCAGTCGAGGTCGTGATGACCCCGTTGGCTTGTGATGGATAACAACCCTATAAAAAGAGAATAAAAAATGAAGAAGAAGCTAATTTATGCAGCTGTTGTCAGCGCCCTGCTGGCCGGATGTGGTGGAGATGACAACAAGGGAGACACCACCAGCTCCCTCGATTATGCCTTGAGTGGCGCCAGCGGTATTCGACCGAGCGTGTTGGCCCCCCGTGCCAGCGACGGTACCCTGAAGTTTTCGACAGAAACTGCTGATCTGTCGAACCCGGTATCTGCCCTCTCCACTCTGGATGGTTGGTCAACCACCCAACCCATCCAGCTGGTACCGGCGACCGTGACCGGTGTCTCTGTGCCGGCACCGGCGGCCAGCGAGTATGCCTCTGCCGTTGCACCCCTCTACCTGCTCGAGCTCACGCTGGATCCTGTCACTCTGCAACCCAACGGAGTCAAGGGCGGCAAGCCACTGGTTTATGGGACCGACTTTGTGGTCACTGGCGGGGACGGCAAGCTCAATCTGGTTCCGCTCAAGCCGCTCAATCCCTCTTCTTACTACATGATCGTGGCGACCGATGCCCTCAAGGACAGTCGCGGCACACCGCTCAAGGCGGGCGGCGATTACAGCAGCTTCAAATCGACAGCTGGCGCAACTACTCAGGAGCAGACCATCAACGGCCTGATCTCGCTGCAGGAAGGTCTGTTCAAGGTGGCCACCGGGATCACCAGCGATCGGGTGATCTTCTCCGACTGGTTTGCCACCCAATCTGGTGCCGATGTGCTGCTGGCGGTGAAGGGGGCAGCAGCGAAGGTAGTCGAAAATGGTCTGGATGCTGCGTTCGTCTGGAAACAGGATGCCAAGGGCAACACCAGCCTGCCAGCAACCTATACCATCAACGGTCTTAATGGCGGGGTGGATTTTCTGACCCAGCTGGCGAATGAGCCATTCTTGCCGCAGAAAGATCGTGATGCGATTGCTGCCGCTGTGGCGGCTAATGGCATCCTCAACGGAGTCGCAGCGGCGACCAAGGTTTATACCGGCACCGTCAAACTCCCTTACTTCCTCTCTACACCGTCAGTAGCCGGGTCATGGGACAAGGCCAAGACCCAGTCCTGGCATGGTGCCATCCCCAGCCTCTATGCCATCGCCAATGCTCTGAAGGCGGGTGATAGTGAAGTGATTGGCGGACTGGTTGGCGCCGGAGTGGATCCGACTCTGCTGGCCACACTGATCGCTGATCCGACCCGCCAGAGCGAGCTGCTAACCGAGGCGAGCAAGTTGATCGGGGTGACCCTCACCTCCGGTGGCAAGCCGCTGGATAGCGAGCACAATATCGGCCGCTTCAACCCCCTGCCAGCATTGACCGAAGTGCAATCCGTGCCGATGCGAATCTTTGCCAAAGATGCTCTTAATACCATCACCGATGTGATCATCTATCAGCACGGTGTTACCTCCATCAAGGAGAACGCCTATGCCCTGGCGCTGAGCCAAATTGGCGCGGGTATGGGGGTTGGTAAAAAGGTCGCTGTGGTGGTGATCGATCATCCGCTGCATGGTGAGCGTGGCTATGCCCTGAGCAACAGCATGGCGACAGTAACCACCTCGGAAAACCCGACCCCTTACCTCAATCTGGGTTATCTGACGGTGGCGCGGGACAACCTGAAACAGAGCGTGGCCGACCTGCTGGGTCTGCGCCTGGCTGTGGGTCTGGCCAACAGCAGTAACGTGATCGGCAGTGTCGGCAATATCAAGGTACACTTCCTCGGTCACTCTCTCGGCGCCATTACCGGGGCCAATCTGCTGGCTGTCGCCAACCAGACCACCGGCAGTGCTCAGGCTGATGCCCTGTTCAAGTTCGATACCGGTGGTCTGGCGATGCCGGGTGGCGGCATCGCGCCGTTGTTGCTCAACTCGCCGAGCTTCGGGCCGACCATCAAGATGAGCGTGCTTACCTCGGGCAGTCCGGCGCTGAAAGCGGGCTTTACCGCCTATGCACCGAATTGCAAAACGGCTGCCGCCACTTGCTTCGTCAACGAGTTCCTGCCCAGTCTGGATGCGGCCACGCAGGCGGGTGCGGCGAGCACCTTGCAGAGCTATACCTTTGCCGCCCAGTCAGTGCTGGACTCTGCCGACCCGATCAATCTGGGCAGTGGCGTCGCCAAGAGCTTCCCGCTGTTCGCCACCGAAATTGTTGGTGATGGCGCCCTCAATCTGCCGGATCAGGTGATCCCCAACAGCATCGCCTCTGCGCCGCTGGGTGGCACCGAGCCGCTGTTCCGGGTGTTGGGTTTGCAAGAGCTGAAAGGGTCCGGCGTGCTCCCGGCGGGTCACCATGCTGCGCGCTTCCTGAAAGGGGGCCATAGCTCGCTGCTGGCTCCTGACGAGAACTTCGATCAGGTTGGCGCGGTCACCACCGAGATCCAGACCCAGTTCGCCAGCTTCTTTATGAGTGGCGGTGCGGCGGTCAAGGTAACCGATGACACCCTGATCAAGCAGTAACTGCCTATCGCGTAAAAAAACGCCGCCCTTCGGGGCGGCGTTCTCGTTTCTGCGGCTGCTGAAAAATCAGCCCGGCTGGTGGTTGCGATCAAGCCAGCCTTGCAGCAGGCCGACCAGCAGACCGGTCAGGTGGGCGATGTTGGCGGTGCTGGTGCCGAGCATGTCGAAGAAGCCGAGCACCATCCAGAACAGCATAAAGCCCATCAGCGCCGGCGGCAGAGTCAGGCCGCAGGCCGGTTGCAGCTTGCTGCGCAGCCAGCAGTAGCCGAGCAGGGCATAGACCACGCCGGAGAGGCCGCCAAACAGCGGGCCGCTGGCAAAGAACTCGGCGATATTGGGCAGGGCGGCGCCCACCAGCAGCAGGATCAGCAGCTTGCCGCTGCCGAGGCGCTGCTCTATCTGGCCCCCCAGATACCACCACCACAGCAAGTTGAACACCAGATGGAGCACCGAGAAATGGATCAGGGCGGGGGTGAAATAGCGCCATGCCTGCCAGTCGGTGAACTGGGCCAGCGTCGGGTGGAATGCCAGTTCATCGTAGATGGGCAGGCCGATGGCCTCGATCCCGTAGATGGCGAGACAGGCGATGATGACCACCAGCGTCAGTGGCCCCGCCTGATGGAGGAAGTCGGTGATGGGGTCCGTCATCCCCTTGCTGTAGTCGATGCGGGCATCGGCGCGGCCGGATTGCCAGGAGGCCTCCATGTAGCGAGGGTGGGCCGGCTCGGCCAGAAAGCGCTTCACCTCCAGCTGGGCCTGAGCGAGGCGTAGCTCGTCCGCCAACCAGATGGTGACCCCCAGCTCGGACTGGGTCAGCTCGCAGGAGATGCCCAGGGTCGCCAGATAGTCCACCAGCGCCTGCGCCATGCGGGCGTTGTCGAGCACCAGCAGCTGGATCATGCCTCGCCTGCCTCGATGGGAAACTCCCGGCGCCACGCCTCGAAACCGCCATCCAGACTGTAGACCTCGTCATAACCCTGTTGCAGCAGGTATTGGGCCGCCCCCTGACTGCTGTTGCCGTGATAGCACATCACGATGACCGGGGTATCGAAATCCACTTCGTTCATAAAGCGCACCAGGGTGCCGTTGGTGAGATGGAAGGCGCCGACCGCGTGGGCCGCTTCAAAGGATTGCGGGTCGCGAATATCCACCAGACGGGCTTCACCCGCGCTCAGTTTCTGGTGGGCATCATGGGCATTGATATGGGCAAACTGGTCCATCGGGATGTCCTGCGAATAGGTTGATTACGGGCCAGTGTACCGCAAGCTTGGGCGCAAACTAACCCCACAAAAGATAAGGGAGCCAGCGGCTCCCTTGTTGATATGGCATGCGTGTCAGTGGGTTAACCGCCCAGATAGGCCTGCCGCACGGCCGGGTTGGCCAGCAGGGCGGCGCCCGTGTCTTGCAGCACCACGTGGCCGTTCTCCAGCACATAACCGCGGTCGGCCAGCTTGAGCGCTTGGTTGGCGTTCTGCTCCACCAGAAAGATGGTCATCCCCTTCTGGCGCAGCTGCTCTATGGTGTCGAAGATCTGCTGGATGACGATGGGGGCCAGCCCCAGCGAGGGTTCATCCAGCAGCAGCAGGCGCGGTTTGCTCATCAGGGCGCGGCCGATGGCCAGCATCTGTTGCTCGCCGCCGGACATGGTGCCTGCGCGCTGCTCCAGTCGCTCATGCAGGCGCGGGAACAGGGTGAACACCTGGTCCAGCAACCCGTGCTGTTCAGCCTTGTCGACGAAGAAGGCGCCCATCAGCAGGTTCTCCTCCACCGTCAGGCGGGCGAAGATACGGCGCCCCTCCGGCACCACGGCGATATCCTTGCGCATGATGCGGGCGGTGGTGAGGGAGCTGATCTGTTCCCCCTCAAACCAGATGGAGCCGCTGCTGGGCTTGGGCTCGCCGCAGAGGGTCATCAGCAGGGTAGTCTTGCCCGCGCCGTTGGCGCCGATCAGGGTGACGATTTCCCCCTCTTTCACCTCGACGCTGACATCGTGCAGCGCCTGAATTTTGCCGTAGTGGGTCGATACGTTGCGAAGTTCTAACATCTTGTTTTCCTTACGACTCGCCCAGATAGGCCTTGATCACTGCCGGGTTGTTACGGATCTCATCCGGCTTGCCATGGGCCAGCGGGGTGCCCTGGCTGACCACGAAGATGCGGTTGGATATGCCCATCACCAGCTTCATATCGTGCTCGATCAGCAGCACCGAGACCCCGAACTCGTCCCGCAGGCTCATGATCAGCTCGTCCAGCTCGTCGGTCTCCTTCGGGTTGAGGCCGGCAGCCGGTTCGTCCAGCATCAGCAGCTCGGGACGAGTCGCCATGCAGCGGGCGATCTCGAGTCTGCGCTGCTGACCATAGGCCAGATTACCGGCGGCGCGGTTGGCGAGATCCTTGAGGCCCACTTTATCCAGCCAGAAGGCGGCCCGCTCCAGCCCCTCCTGCTCCGCCCGGCGGAAGGCCGGGGTCTTGAACAGACCGGCGATAAAGCTGGTGTTGAGGTGCTGGTGCTGGGCAACCAGCAGGTTCTCCACCGCTGTCATCTCCTTGAACAGCCGCACGTGCTGGAAGGTACGCACAATCCCCTTGCGGGCGATGAGGTGGCCGGGCAGCCCCTGGATCTCCTCACCCTTGTAGCGGATGGTGCCGCCGCTCGGACAGTAGAAACCGGTCAGGCAGTTGAAGATGGTGGTCTTGCCCGCGCCGTTGGGGCCGATGATGGAGATCACCTCGCCCTTGTCGATATCCAGCTTGACCCCGTTGACGGCCAGCAGGCCGCCAAAGCGCATCGACAGATCAGAGACTTCCATTAACTTCTGATGTGTACTCATTTCTTCAACTCCAGATGCGGACGGGTCATCGGCAGCAATCCCTGTGGCCGCCAGATCATCATGAACACCATCAAGAGGCCGAACATCAGCATGCGGTACTCGTTGAATTCGCGGGCCAGCTCCGGCAGCACCGTCATCACGATGGCAGCCAGCACCACCCCGATCTGGGAGCCCATGCCACCCAGCACCACAATCGCCAGCACGATGGCCGACTCGATAAAGACGAAGGATTCCGGGCTGATAAAGCCCTGCCGCGAGGCAAAGAAGCTGCCGGCAAAGCCCGCGAAGGTAGCGCCTATGGTGAAGGCGGTCAGCTTGATGATGGTGGGGTTGAGCCCCAGCGATTTGCAGGCGATCTCGTCCTCCCGCAGCGCTTCCCAGGCGCGGCCAAGGGGCATCCGCAGCAGGCGGTTGATGACGAACAGGGTCACCACCACCAACACCAGCGCCATCAGGTAGAGGAAGATCACCTTGTGGTTGGCGTTGTAGGTAATGCCGAAGAAGTTGTGGAAGGTATCAAAGCCCCCATCCTTGACGGTGCGGTTGAATTCCAGCCCCCCCAGCGTTGGCTTGGGGATGCCGGATATGCCGTTCGGGCCGCCGGTCAGGGTGGTCATGTTGTTGAGCAGGATGCGGATGATCTCGCCAAAACCCAGAGTGACGATGGCCAGATAGTCCCCCCGCAGCCGCAGCACCGGGAAACCGAGCAGGAAGCCGAAGGTGGCGGCCATCAGCCCGGCGATGGGCAGGCACTCCCAGAAGCTCAGCCCGAAGTAGGTGTTGAGCAGGGCATAGCTGTAGGCACCGACCGCGTAGAAGCCGACATAGCCGAGATCGAGCAGACCGGCGAGGCCGACCACCACGTTCAGCCCCAGCCCCAGCATGATGTAAATCAGGGTGAGGGTGGCGAGATCGATGGCGCCGCGAGAAGCCATAAAGGGCCAGCTCACCGCGAACAGCAGCACCAGCACGGCGGTGAGGTTATAGAGCTTGGGCGCCTCTTCCGGGCTCGGCAGCACCAGCTTGGTAAAGCCGACCGAGAAGCCGCTGATGGAGGCCTGAAACAGCTTGGCGATCTGGCCGCGCAGCATCTGGAACCAGAAAACAATGGTGGCTCCCCCCAGCAGCCAGGCCAGCGACACATCAAGGCGGCTCACCACCTGCAGGCTGGAGCCATCGGTCTCCAGCTTGAAGCCGAGCAGCCAGAAGGAGAGCACCAGCAGCACCAGGCTGGCGATACAGGCGTGGATAAATTGATGTTTCATCACACTTTCTCCACTTCCGGACGACCCAGAATGCCAGTAGGCATAAAGAGCAGCACAAAAATGAGCAGGGCAAACGCCATCACATCTTTGTACTCGGTGCTGAGATAACCGGCGGTGAGCGCTTCAACCACGCCGAGCAGCAGGCCGCCCAGTACGGCGCCCGGAATGCTGCCGATACCGCCCAGCACTGCGGCAGTGAAGGCCTTCAGACCGGCCATAAAGCCGAGGTAGGGGTTGATGACGCCGTAATACATGCCGAGCAGCACCCCGGCGACGGCGGCCAGCGCGGCTCCCAGCACGAAGGTGATGGAGATGACCACGTGGGTGTCTATCCCTAACAGGTTGGCCATCTTGATATCTTCCGAACAGGCGCGGCAGGCGCGGCCCATGCGGGAGCGGCCGATGAACTGGGTCAGCGCCAGCATGGTGATGAAAGTCACCACGAAGATGATCAGCTGCATATAGGAGAGGCTGGCCTGAAAACCATCCTCGCCGCCCAGGGTCCAGCCACCTGAGATCAGGCTGGGCATGGCGATATCCCGTGAGCCCTGTGCCATCCGCATCATGTTCTGCAGGAAGATCGACATGCCGATGGCGGAGATGAGGGGGATCAGCCGGTTGCCACCACGCAGTGGCCGGTAGGCGACCCGCTCGATGCTCCAGCCATAAGTGCCGGTGATGATGATACTGACCAGGAAGGCGCCTCCCAGCAGTAGAAAGGTGCTGTCGATGCCCATCATCATGAGCCCCGCCATCACCATAAAAGCGACATAGGAGCCGATCATGTACACCTCGCCGTGGGCGAAGTTGATCATGCCGATGATGCCATAGACCATGGTGTAGCCAATGGCGATCAACGCATAGGTGCTGCCTATGGTTAATCCGTTCAGCAGTTGCTGAACCAGATAGAGGAGGTGTTCGGACATACTGCGTTCCCTGTACTTGCCCGCAAAGAGAGGAGGGGGGTGAGCGTACTCACCCCCGATCGGCAGATTATTTGACTTGGCTGGAAGTACCGTCAGCGTGCCACTGGAACACACCGAATTCGAAGCCTTTCAGGTCACCGTTCGGTGCCCAGGTCAGGGGGCCCATCACGGTATCGATCGGCGCAGCCTTGATGGCGGCGGCAACGGCGGCCGGGTCATCTTCACCCGCCTTGGCGATACCGGCTGCCAGGGTTTGCACCGCGGCATAGGTAGTCCAGACGAACGGGCCGGAGGAGTCCTGACCCTTGGCCTTGAACGCCGCGACCAGCGGGGCGTTGGCAGGCACCAGATCGTATTTGTTCGGCAGGGTCACCAGCAGGCCTTCGGAAGCCGGGCCGCCGATGGCGGAGATATCCTTGTTACCCACCCCTTCCGGGCCCATGAACTTGGCTTTCAGCCCCTTCTCGCCAGCCTGACGCAGGATCAGACCCAGCTCAGGGTGATAGCCGCCGTAGTAGACGAAATCGACGTTCTCTTTCTGCAGCTTGGCGATCAGGGCGGAGAAGTCCTTGTCACCGGCGGTGATCCCTTCAAAGGCCACCACTTTCACGCCAGCCTTGTCGAGCGCAGCTTTGACGCTGGAAGCGATCCCTTCGCCATACTGCTTCTTGTCGTGGATAACGGCCACGCGCTGGGGTTTGACCTGCTCGATGATGTATTTGGCGGCAGTCGGGCCCTGATCGCTATCCAGGCCGATGGTGCGCAGGGTCAGCTGGTAACCGCGCTCGGTGATCTTGGGGTTGGTGGAGGCGGGGGTGACCATCAGGATCCCCTCGTCTTCATAGATGTCGGAGGCGGGCAGGGTGTTGTCGGAGCAGAGGTGACCGACCACGAACTTGACGCCATCGTTCACCACCTTGTTCGCAACGGCCACCGCCTGCTTGGGATCGCAGGCATCGTCATAGACGACCGCTTCGATCTGCTTGCCATTAATGCCGCCAGCCTTGTTGATCTGCTCGACCGCCATCTTGCCGCCGGTGAACTGCATGTCCCCGTACTGGGCGACCGGACCGGTGACCGGGCCTGCGATACCGATCTTGATGGTGTCTGCCGCGTGAGCGATGGAGATCGATCCAAACAGAGCCAAAGAAACCGCTGCGCCAACTGTGATTTTGCTCAACTTATGCATTGATTCGTCCCTTAATCAGTGGATTGTTTCATTTCCGTGTGCCATTCCGGATCTACATCCCGTGCATCCGGCTATAGGTATGGTTCTATCATTCCTCACGGGGCAATAACAAGCTGTTAAAGATACTAACCAGAGGGGGTTAGATGGGTGGATTTTGAAATAAATGACCTGTTATTTTCGGTTAATCAGAGCTTAATTTTGATTTGTTGACTTAGCATCTTGGTAACGAGAGGCGATTCTGACAAACACCAGAGGATTAATCTGGCGATATTTTACTCTGACAACGCTCCCATTTTGACCAGAATCCATTTGCGCAAACAGAAATGAGCGCCTAAATTAGCCGGCATTGACAATTCCGTGGCAGAGCTCGTTAAAACCAAGCCTTTATTCGGGAAATCTGCTAATGTTCCGCCTTTGACAGTCAGGAGACAGAGATGGCCACTATCAAGGATGTCGCCTCGCGCGCAGGCGTATCCATCTCCACCGTCTCACATGTGCTCAACCACACTCGGCGGGTCAGCGAAGACGCGACCCAGAAAGTGATTGAGGCGGTGGCAGAACTCAACTACGCGCCCAACTCGGTAGCGCGCAGTCTTAAAATAAATTCGACCAAGACCATTGGTATGCTGGTGACCACCAGCGTAAACCCCTTCTTCGCAGAAGTGGTGCAAGGGGTTGAAGCGTACTGCTTCGAACAGGGCTACAGCCTGATCCTCTGCAACACCGAAAACCAGCCGCCTCGCCAACAGCATTACCTGAGAATGCTGATGGAAAAACGGGTGGATGGCCTGCTGGTATTGGGTACCGATATCGACACCCCGTTGCGCGACATGCTGCGCATCCACAAGAACGTGCCACAGGTGGTACTGGATTGGGGCACGGAGTGCGATTTCGCCAACGTCATCAACGACAACGCCCGCATCGGCGCCCGCATGGCCGTTCGCCATCTGCTGGAGCTGGGGCACCGCGACATCGTCTGCATCACTGGCCAGCTCTCCAAGCCGACCACCCAGCAGCGACTGGACGGAGTACGTGATGCGCTGGGCGAACAAGGTCTGACCCTCAAAGATGAACAGGTCTTTGAAGGGGATTACGAGAGCCAGAGTGGCTTCGATGCCATGCAGCGCATTCTGGCCCTGCAGCCTCGTCCGACCGCGGTCTTTGCCTTCGACGATCCCATGGCGATCGGCGCGATTTGCGCTGCCTGGGAAGCGGGAGTCAAGGTGCCGGACGATATCTCCATCATCGGCTACGACGATGTGGAGATGGCGCGCTTCTCCAGCCCGCCGCTGACCACCATCCGTCACCCTAAGGCCGAACTGGGCCAGCTGGCGGTGAAGCATCTGGTCAGCCGGATCCGCAACAAGGAGCTGGAAGTGGAGTCGATGACGGTACAGCCCGAGCTGATTGTCCGTCGCTCGGTCAAACCGTTGCGTTAATCCGCACCCGTTGCCAACACGAAAAACCCCCTCTATCACGAGGGGGTTTTTGTTTATGGGCGGTTTATTTCAGTTCCGGCCAGTAGGCTTTGTTGGCCTCTATCAAGTCATCGAGAATGGACTTGGCCACCGATGCACTGGGCACTGTCTTGGAGAGGGTGATGGCTTGCCACAGTTTCTGGTAAGAGTGCTCAACCCAGGCTTCGACCACCAGTTTCTCGACCGCGACCTGCTGGCCCATCATGCCCTGCTGGAATAGCGGGATGCTGCCCACCTGCAGCGGCTCTGGTCCGCTGCTGCCGACCAGGCAGGGGATCTCGACCATGGCTTCCGGGTCAAAGTTGGGGATGGCGCCGCGATTGGGAACGATCAGCAGCATCCGCTCCTGAGTGTTGAAGGCGATGGCGGTTGCCAGGTCAACGATATAGGAGGCGTGTTCATCGATCTCCAGCTCGCCCGCTGCTGAATTGCCTGCCTTGACGATGTCGGTACAGGCGGTGAAGACCTGCTTCTCGCGGTGCTCCATCACCTCGTTGGCGCGGGTGTGTTCCGGGTTGGAGTGGGCCACCACATAGTCCGGGTAGAGGTAGTACTTCAGATAGGTGTTGGGCAGGGTATCCGGGTCGAGCGCCCATACATCCTTTGCCTTGGCGAAGGTATCGTTCCAGCTTGCTTCGGCATGGCTGGCGCTATTGGGCACATAGCCGTGGCGGGCGACGTGCTCCTTGATCTTCGGCATCAGGTCGTTGCCTTCCAGATCTTCGATGCGGGTCCACCAGCCAAAGTGGTTGAGGCCGTAATAGCGCACCCGCATCTCTTTGCGGGATTTGAGACCGGCAATCTGGGCCATGCGCCCCTCGATCCCGATCGGCATGTCGCAGATGTTGAGGATTTTGGCGTTGGGACGCAGGCGACGGGTCGCTTCGGCCACAATGGCGGCCGGGTTGGAGTAGTTGAGCATCCAGGCATTGGGTGAGTACTGCTCCATATAGTCGACCAGCTCCAGCACTCCGCCGATGGAGCGCATGCCATAGGCGATACCGCCCGGGCCGCAGGTCTCCTGACCGACCACACCATGACGCAGCGGGATCTTCTCGTCCAGCTCGCGCATCGGATATTTGCCAACCCGGATATGGGCCATGACGAAATCTACATCGCTAAACGCTGCTTTGGGGTCGGTGCCATAGCTGAAGGCGATCTCGGGAGCCTTCTCTTTCAGCAGGATTTTGCAGGCTTCGGCGATGATCTCCTGACGGGCACTATCGTTGTCGTAGAATTTGATCTCCTTGAGCGGGAAGCGATGTTGATTTTCCAGCAACATCAGAACGATACCAGGAGTAAAAGTGCTGCCACCACCGGCAATGACTACAGAGAATTTTTTCATGATCATGACTCCATTACTAAAGACGATTGTTGATGACTGTTGTTCATAATCGATTCCATATTTTCACGTACCTGAGGTACATGCAGACCGATAATTACCTGGATACTATCGCCATGGCGGACGACCCCATGGGCACCCAATTTAATAAACTCCTCATCTGCTGCTGCCAGCTTGCTGTTAACCAACGATATTCTTAAGCGGGTGGCACAATTATTCAGACTGCGTATATTTTTGACTCCACCAAGCGCTTCGATGATTTGTGTTGCACTATCACTTCCACGCTGGTTTTTGGCTGCCTGATAATCTGACTTGGAATAAAGCTTTATTTCACTGTCTTCCCGGCCAGGTGTTTTAAGATTGAGTCTGATAATCAGCGCGCGGAATATCAGGAACCAGATGCCGGTAAAGACCAATCCGATGGCGATCTGGGTGAACATCATTCCCGCATGGTTGTGGAACATGGGTATCCAGTTCTGCGGCAGGAACTGGTCGAGTAGACCTCCACCCATGTTGCCGACCACACCAAACAGGTACATCACAGTCGACATGGTGGCTGCCAGCAGAGCGTGGATGGCAAACAGCAGCGGCGAGATGAAGAGGAAGGTGAACTCCAGCGGCTCGGTGATGCCGACCAGAATGGCGGTCAGGGTGGCCGGGATCAGCAGGCCTGCCACCTTGGCCTTGTTCTCTTTGGCTGCCGTGGCATAGATGGCCAGAGCAATCCCCATGGCACCGAAAATCTTCGAGTTGCCGTGCAGGGCAAAGCCACCCTGAGGGAACTGTTCAATCAGCGGGCGAGTGCTCTGGCTGAACTCCAGCATGTGCTGTGCCCAATAGAGCTGAATGCCCCCCTCTACTGCCGCTGGACCGAAGATGAAGGGGCCGTAGATAAAGTGATGCAGGCCGGTCGGGATCAAAATCCGCTCGAGGAAGGTGTATACCCACACCCCGACCGGACCCGAGACCAGCATGAAATTCTGCAGGGAGGCGATGCCCATCTGTACTTTTGGCCAGCCAAGCAGGGTCAGCCAGGCGCAGGGGATCATCACGAAGAAGGCGACAATGGTGACAAAGGAGCTGCCCTGAAAGATGCCGAGAAAGACCGGCAGTTGGCGATCAAACAGGCGGTTGTGCAGTGCCGTCACGATGCCGGAGATGACGATGGCCCCTATGATGCTGGTATCCAGGGTCTTGATCCCCGCCACCATGGCGAGGCCACTTTCCCCCCCCACATTCTGACTGAAGTCGACCCCGAAATAACTGCTCCAGGTCATGCCCATAGCGTTGATAAAATAGTTCCAGGTCATGAAACTGACCAATACAGCCAGACAAGCTCTGGCTTGTGCCTTATTTGCCAGACCGATTGGCAGGCCAATCGCAAATATGAGCGGCATATTTCTGAATACTGTCCAGCCACCCTCTTCAATAATATGGATGATCTGGAAGAATAATCCTTGTGGGTTTGCCAGTGATTCACCGACAAACATCGGGTTTTTCAGCATAATTGCAATGCCTACTACCATACCTGCAAAAGGAAAAAGCAGTACAGGAGTGAACATTGCTCCGCCAAAACGTTGAATTTGACTGAGCATATATTGTCCCTTGGTTGAAATAGCTAATCGAATCCTTGCCGGTGTTGCCAGATGCAAATTAGCAACGATAAAAAGAGACCTCATGAAATATCTTGGAATAATGTGATCTGACGCATACAGTTATTTAGACAAAGATGTCTAACTTTTGCGATATTGTTGTACCTCTTGGTTTCGTGATGTTCTTGCAGCTTTAGTTGAAAGTTAAGTTATTGTTTTTAAGCAATTTAGCCACTTTATTGAGAATAAGATGGTTGGCGTTGTGACCACAGGAGATGTCTAGCAGTGATCTATAAATCGGTGGCTGATCGACTCAGGATCAGGGTAAACGGTGCCGAGTGCCGGGTGGGAGATGTGTTGCCGGGCGAAAAAGCGCTGGCAGAACAGTATGGTGTCTCCCGCATGACCATTCGCAAAGCGGTAGACATGTTGATCGAGTGGGGATTGGTCGAGCGGCGCCACGGCAGCGGCACCTATGTGACGAAAAAGGATGTCCAGCATGAGACCAAAGGGCTGAGCGGGTTTACCGAACTGATGCGCGAGCAGGGGCGCACGTTGACCAGTCAGGTGTTGGAATTTCGCACCATGCCTGCGCCACCGGCCATCGCCAGTCAGCTGAGGGTGAAGGTGAATGAACCCGTCTATTACTCCAGCCGGATCCGCTCGGTGGATGGTCGGGCTCTGCTGCTGGAAGAGAGCTATATGCCGGTCAGACTGTTTCGCAATCTGTCGGTCGCCCATCTGGAAGGGTCCAAATTCGACTACATCGAACGGGAGTGCGGCATCGCGATTGCGGGCAACTATGAGTGCTTCAGTGCCGTGCTGGCGGATCGGGTTACTGCCGAGCTGCTCCATATCGAGCAGGGGGCCCCTATCCTGCGGCTCACCTCGCTCTCATACAGCGAGAGCGGAGAGTTTCTCAACTACTCCATCATGTTCCGCAATGGTAACGACTACCATGTCGACTACCATCTGCACCGTTTTCGTTAATCCGCTCGCCAGCCTGCGGGTTGGTTATTGGCTGGATGCAGGGTCTCTCACGAAGCAGGGAATGGCCCTCTATCTGGTGGATATTCCCCCCGTTTGAGCTGCCTCGCATTTTGCCTGTTAATCGTTTGATCAATATCAACAAAGGGTTAAGTTCTGATGGACTCCCGACTTAACCGTTCCATCCTGTAGGTTGGGTATGACTGTCAAGGATGGTGTCTTATGTTCCCCCCTCGCAAGCTGGGTCACCAGATCACGCTGCTGGCAATCGGCGGCATCGTATTGCTCGCCGTGGTGCTGCTTACCTTTAATCTGTTTGAAAATCGCCAGCGGGCGCTCGCGGCCGAGCAGGCTGCACTGCGGAGCCAGCTCCAGAATGTGGAAGCGGTGATCAAAAACACCAGCCATGAAACCGTGCTGGCAGCAACCCTGATCGCCCAGCGGCCGGATGCAGCCAGGGCTGTGGCCGACAAGGATTGGCAGACCCTCGCCAATCTGTTTGAGCCGCTCTGGCCCGCCCTCAAGGCGCAGGGGATCCAGCAGTTTCACTTTCACATTCCCCCGGCTATTTCCCTTTATCGGGTACACAAGCCCGCAAATCATGGCGACGACCTCTCTACTACACGGTTGGCTGTGGTCGAGGTGAACCGCAATCATCAACCGGTCGGCGGGTTGGAGACCGGTCAGGGTGGCACCGGGATCCGCGGCGTAGTGCCGGTCACTTTCAATGGCCAGTCGGTCGGCTCGGTGGAGTTTGGCCGCGCCCTCGACACCTCGCTGTTTGCCGATCTGCTGGGCAAGGACAGTCGCCTAGCCATCTATCTGTTTGAACAGGGTAAACCCGTTATGCTGACTGGTACCTCCATGCTTGGTGAGTCGGTGGACTGGTATCAGGAGGTATTGGCGGGAGAGAGCCACTTCACCACCATCAAGCAGCAGGGGAGCGATTTTCTGGTGATGGCGGCGCCGCTGCGCGACTTCTCCGGCAAGGCGGTCGGCATCATTGAGCTGGCGCGGGATCACAGCGTGGTTGCCGCTGCACTGGCGCGCCAGAGCTGGCAGATGGTGATGATCGCCCTGTTTGGCACCGTCCTGATTGCGCTGGCGTTGGTGTGGTTGCTGGGCCGTCTCAACCGTCCGCTGCAGGAGAGCGTCAGGGCGCTGGAGGCGCTGGCCAATGGCTCCGGCGATCTCGGCAGCAAGCTGCCGGTTGCCGGGCCGGAGGAGACCCGCCGCCTCGGCGCGGCGTTCAATGCTTTTGTCGGCAAGATCCGCGACACCATCAGCCAGCTCACCGCCACTCTGGGCGAACTGGCTGGCGAGAGTGAGCGGTTGTCGCGCAGTGCGGCGGGCAACCTTGGCAACATGACGCGCCAGCAGGAGCAAACCACCCAGCTCGCCACCGCCATGACCGAGATGACCAGCACGGTACACGAGGTGGCCAACAACACGGCGCAGGCGGCCGAAGCGGCCAACGAAGCGGACAATCAGGCGGTCACCGGCGATGAGGTGGTGCAGCAGAGCGTCAACATGATCGAACAGCTGGCGGAGGAGATCGCCAGCGCGGGCAACACAGTGAAAGAGGTGGCCAAGGCCAGCGAGCAGATTGGCTCGGTGCTGGCGGTGATCCAGTCCATCGCCGAGCAAACCAACCTGCTGGCCCTCAACGCTGCCATCGAGGCGGCCCGGGCCGGTGAACAGGGGCGTGGTTTTGCGGTGGTGGCCGACGAGGTGCGTTCGTTGGCCGGGCGCACCCAGCACTCCACCGCAGAGATCCGCGGCACTATCGAGCAGTTGCAACGGGCGGTGAGCACCACGGTAACCATGATCGAACACAGCGTCTCGCGGGCGGGGGAGTCGGTGGAGCGGGCCAATCAGGCGGGGGAAGCCCTCGGCCGGATCAAGGGGGCGGTCAACAGCATTCGCGACATGAACACCCAGATCGCCGCCGCCTCGGAGGAGCAATCTTCGGTGAGCGACGAGATCACCCGCAATATCGTCAGCGTCCACGAGATCTCCCAGGCCACCACGCTGGTGGCGCGGGATACCGCTCATATCGCCAGCCATGTGGCGACCCTGGTGGACAAGCTGGGGGATCTGGCCGGGCAGTTCCAGGATGGTTCCAACGTGCGGATGGTGCTGAGTCGCGCCCGCGCCGCTCACATGGGCTGGAAGACTCGGGTGCGCGCCTATCTGGATGGGCAGGAGGGGCTGTCGCGCAGCGAGGCGGTCAGTGACAAGGAGTGCCGCCTTGGCCACTGGTACTTCAGCGAAGGGCAGACATGCTGCGGCGATCAACCCGCCTTCAGGGCGATGGCCGCCCCGCATGCCAGGCTGCATCAGGTGATCCAGCAGATTATCGAGCTGAAAAATCAGCACAAGCATGAAGAGGCGGAGGCGCTCTACCGCGAGATCGAGCAGAACTCAGAGCAGGTAGTGGGCTGCATCGATCAGCTGCTGCAGGAGATGACCAAGCCGGAGCGTTAATGACGAGCGGATCGGATAGCCAAAGGGCTGACAGCGATGTCAGCCCTTTTTCATGGTGCGGGTCTGGGGCGAGGTTACTGTTCCGGACGCAGATCCTGATAACGGGCGGCGGTGATGAACTGGCCGAAGGTTTCACACCAGACGATCACGCTGCTGAAGCGGGCCGGATCGATCGTGGCGGGCAGCGGCACGATAAAGTTGTCGAAGGTCTTCACCGGCCCGACTCGCACCATCTGATCCTTGAGGCGGGCAAAATCGGCTTCGGTCTCGACAAACTCGGGGGAGAGGTAGAGCTGGTAGTCCGGCCCGGGGGCCAGCTTGCCCATCAGGCTGACGGCATCCGGCCCTATGCTCACCTTGCCTTCCCCCCAGTGCAGCCGATCGCTGTCTTGCAGATCCCGGCAAAAGGTGCCGTGGAATCTCGCTTGCTGCTGGCTGGCCGCTACCTGCTCGGTATCAGGTGCGGGTGGCGCGATCAGGATCGGCAGGGTGTAGACACCGGCGGCAAAGCCTGCCGCCGCGACCAGCAGATGGGTGCCCAGCAGCAGGGCCATGGTTTTGCGCTTCATGATATCTCGGTCGTTGATGAACAGGTGCCAGCATCATAGCAGTGGCGCAGGCTAAACCGCTTGTCATCCAGCGCAATGGAGCCGGATGTTTGCACAGCCGCGGTTGATATGGCTTACAGGCTGGCGAAATCCACTTCGGGCAGGCTTTCAAAGCCGGGGCGGGCAAACAGATAGCCCTGCATCAGGTTGATGCCCATCTCCCGCAGGCAGGCCATCTCTTCGCGGGTCTCGATCCCCTCTGCCAGCGGGGTGATCTGCAACTCGGCAAACAGCGCCAGACAGTGGCGCACTATGGCTTGCCGGGTCGGGTCATGGTCGATGCCGCGCAGCAGGTGCATATCGAGCTTGACGATATTGGGGTGAAAATCGGCCAGCAGGTTGAGGCCTGAGTAACCGGCGCCAAAGTCATCGATCGCCGTCTTGAAGCCGAGCGCCTGATAGTGATCGACGATGCCGCGAAGATGCTGGCTATCCTGCACCTGCTCCACCTCGGTCAGCTCGAACATGATCTGCTCGATGGGGAAGAGGTGCTCGCGGGCCGCCTGCAGGGTGGTGCGAATGCAGCGCTCCGGGCGATAGACCGCATTGGGCAGAAAGTTGATGCTCAGCATCCCCTTCATACCGAGCTGTGCCGCCAGCGCGATGGCCTTGATCCGGCACAGCTGGTCGAAGCGGTAGCGATTGCCATCGTTGACCCTGGCAATCACGCTCTGCGCCGGCTCGTTGTTGAGCCCTCGCACCAGCGCCTCGTAGCCGAAGATGGTGCGCTTGCTGCAATCGACGATGGGCTGAAAGGCCATGGTGAAGTCGAAGTCGAGATCGGCTTTCTCCTGACACAGCTGGCAGATGGCGGGGGATGGGGCGGCAGGTATATCCATGACTTTCCTCTTGGGCGTGGCGGCGCTGGGCACTGTCTCAAATGATAACAGCTCATTACCCCCCTGTAGGTTCGATTAGCGCAGCGTAATCGAACGATCGAGAGGCTTTGATTACGGTTGTTGCCGTGAAACAGGATCGGCCAGCTGGAGGGGGAAGTGCGGCTGGCCGTTATGGCGAGAGAATCCATTTACGCGAACGTCCGATTACGCCTGACGGCTAATCGAACCTACGGGCTGGCTGTATAAGGTAAAATATCAATTATCATCACTGTAATTAATAATAACAAGAATGCCTTTTGCAGTGTCATACAAAATAGATAAAGAATATATGAAACAAGCAGTAATAGACGAGTTCAATAACAACTCTGAGTTTTCAATATTAAGTACGATGGGAGAGTTTTTTAAAATTAGCAACGCAATTGCAAGGACGATTATAACAATTTGCTCTTTGATAGAAATGAGCATTTGATTTTTTGTTTTTGAAAAACAACTAATGCCAACACCATTGTTTTTTTCCACTATGTCCATGACTTTAGTCAGCACTATTCCCATGGTGGCAGCATTGATCGCTAATAGTGCAATTAAAATTGTGACGAGGTTAGCCTCAAGAAATTTATGTAAAAAGGAAGAGTTAAGCCATACGTTAATAACCTCAGTAATAAATCCTATTCCGAGGGAGAAAAAAGTAGTCTTTACGACAGTGGTCATTTTAGTAGCTCTTTCATCGCATTAACGATCATGTTAGCCTCCCCTGTCATTTCTATGTCACTCAAAACTATTTCTTTTACAGTTCTGGATGTTTGAATGCTTTTCTTTATTCCACCAACCTTCAATGTTATATTTCCACCGCCATCTCCAGTATAGTTTACCATACTTTCTAAAGTCGGATTATCTTTATCTAATCGAAGTGTGGAGTCTGGTTCAGACTCAATTCTTAGATTGTTTCTAGTTGAGTTTGTCGTTTTTGCAAAGGACTTTAAATCTTCAGATAAGCATCCGGATATATTAGCCATGTTAGGCGTAATAAATTCAAAGTCAACTGACTTTATTTTACCTTGATGAAGTTTTAAAAGATCCCAGAAATACTGTTTTTCAAATAGGGGCTCGTAGATAACCCTCAGGTTAGAATGTGTTAATTGGGGGGCGAGTTTTTCTAAAATCAATTCAACAACTTTACGGCAGTTGTGAAATGCGGTTGTTCTTTTTTGGACGGCTATCAACTGTTTTTCTGGGTGATTCCATAATGCGACGAGAATTGATGGCCAGTTATCAATCCTCTCGTTTTTGAATTCTTTTGTCTCTCTATTTATTATTTTGTTGTGCGCTATTTTGAATAGGAAAAACTCCCCGTCATCGAACTGTTTTTTTACGACGGTATAATGTTTTTTATTAGAAAAGTCATTTTGTGATAATAATGATTCTTTAAATATAGTATTTTTGTTAGTGAGCAAATCTTCAATAGAACTGAAGTCAGTAAACATGTCACGTTGGAAAAATCTGTCGACAGGTAATATTTGGTATCTGAAAAGCTCAAAACTGTTGCTCTTGTTCGCCATTCTTATCTCTACATGGTAAGTCTCATTAGAGAATCAATATAAAGGAAATGGCAAGACACTTACAGTATTGTCAGATTTAGTTTCTGTGGATGTGAAGTCGATCTACCTAAAATCATTTATAAAAAAACGGCGCCTCAATGGCGCCGTTTTTAATATCAATCAACCCAACCAAAATCACTGCAGCAGCGAGATATCCGCGACTTGCAGGAACAGGTTGCGCAGGTTGTTCAGCAGAGCCAGACGGTTGGCCTTGAGGGCTTCGTCGTCGGCCATCACCATTACCTCGTTGAAGAAGGTGTCGACCGGCTCGCGCAGGGCGGCCAGACGGGTGAGGGCAGCCTGATAGTCACCGGCGGCGAACAGCGGGGCCAGTTCGGCTTGCAGTTCGGCAACCTGGGTAGCCAGCGCCTTCTCGGCGGCATCGACCAGCAGTTCCGGTTTGACGGCGGTCGGCAGTTCGCCTTCGACCTTGGCCAGAATGTTGCTCACGCGCTTGTTGGCGGCAGCCAGTGCCAGTGCGGCATCCAGGGTGCGGAAGTGGCTGACGGCCTTGACGCGGCGATCGAAGTCGAGCGGACGGGTCGGGCGGCGAGCCAGTACGGCCAGCACCACGTCGGCACCGATGCCTTCGTCCTGATAGGCGGCGCGGAAGCGGCCCAGCATAAAGTCGACCACGTCGGTAACGACGGTTTTGTTGGTCAGCTTGTCACCGTAGACGCGTACCGCTTCTTCAACCAGTTCAACCAGATCCAGATCCAGCTGCTTCTCGGTCATGATGCGCAGGGCACCGATGGCGGCGCGACGCAGGGCGAACGGGTCCTTGTCACCCTTCGGCAGCATGCCGATGCCGAAGATACCGGCCAGGGTGTCGAACTTGTCGGCCAGCGCGACGGCGCAGGCAACCAGACCGGACGGCAGGGCATCACCGGCAAAGCGCGGCATGTACTGCTCGTTGAGGGCCACGGCGACCGCTTCGTCTTCGCCATCGTGACGGGCGTAGTGCATTCCCATGACACCCTGGGTGTCGGTGAACTCGCCGACCATGTTGGTCATCAGGTCACACTTGGAGAGCAGACCGGCACGCTTGGCCTGAGCCACATCGGCGCCGATACGCTCGGCGATAAAGCCGGCAACGGTCTCGATACGCTCGACCTTGGCCTTGACGGTGCCCAGCTGTTGCTGGAACAGCACGGTTTCAAGGCGCGGCAGGCGGGAGGCCAGAGTCTGCTTGAGGTCGGTCTTGAAGAAGAACTCGGCGTCAGAGAGACGGGGGCGAACCACCTTCTCGTTGCCGCTGATGATCTGGCTCGGGTCTTTGGACTCGATGTTGGTGACGAAGATGAACTTCGGCAGCAGCTTGCCGTTCTTGTCGTAGACCGGGAAGTACTTCTGGTCACCTTTCATGGTGTGAACCAGCGCTTCAGCCGGCACGGCCAGGAACTTCTCTTCGAAGTTGGCGGTCAGCACCACCGGCCACTCGACCAGTGCGGTCACTTCTTCCAGCAGGGCATCGTCCAGATCGGCCACGCCACCGAAGGCGGCAGCGGCCGCTTCGACGTCAGCCTTGATCTTGGCCTTGCGCGCCATGAAGTCGGCAATCACCATGCCGCGCTCCTGCAGGATCTGCGGGTACTGGCTGGCGTTGTCGATAGTGAACTCGCTCTCGCCCATAAAGCGGTGACCGCGAAGGGTGCGGGCAGAGTCGATACCCAGAATGTGGGCAGGAACCAGCTCGCCATCCAGCAGCAGGGTCACGGTGAAGACCGGACGCACGAACTGGATGGTCTTGTCGCCCCAGCGCATCATTTTCGGGATCGGCAGTTTGGCCAGTGCGGAGGCAACCAGTTCGCCCAGCAATTCTTTGGCCGGACGGCCTTCGACCTTGGCGGTGTGAACTAGCCACTCGCCCTTGTCGGTGACCAGACGCTCGGCCTGCTCAACGGTGATGCCGTTGCCACGGGCCCAGCCTTCGGCAGCCTTGGTCGGCTTGCCTTCGGCATCGAACGCCTGCGCCACGGCCGGGCCGCGCTTCTCGACGCTCTTGCTCGGCTGTTCGCCAGCCAGCCCGCTTACCTTCAGCGCCAGACGGCGCGGTGAGGCAAACCACTCGACGTCGCCGAAGGCCAGATCGGCCTTGGTCAGTTCGGCTTTGAAGTTGTCGGCAAAGGCTTCGGCCAGGGAGCGCAGGGCTTTGGGCGGCAGCTCAGCAGTACCGATCTCTACCAGAAATGTATGTTGTGCCATGTCCGTTCCTTAACCTTGCTTGTTCTCACTGCGCTGACACATCGGGAAGCCCAGCGCTTCGCGGGAGGCGTAGTATGCCTCTGCCACGGCCTTGGTCAGGGTGCGAATGCGCAGGATGTAGCGCTGACGCTCGGTGACCGAGATGGCCTTGCGGGCATCCAGCAGGTTGAAGGAGTGAGCAGCTTTGAGGATGCGCTCGTAGGCAGGCAGCGGCAGCGGTTTTTCCAGTGCCAGCAGGTTCTGGGCTTCCTTCTCGTACTGCTCGAAGCAGTGGAACAGGAACTCCACATCGGCGTGTTCGAAGTTGTAGGTGGATTGCTCCACTTCGTTCTGGTGGAACACGTCGCCATAGGTGGTCTTGCCCAGCGGGCCGTCAGACCAGACCAGATCGTAGACGCTGTCCACGCCCTGAATGTACATGGCCAGACGCTCGAGACCGTAGGTGATCTCGCCGGTGACCGGCTTGCACTCGAGGCCGCCAACCTGCTGGAAGTAGGTGAACTGGGTCACTTCCATGCCGTTCAGCCACACTTCCCAACCCAGACCCCAGGCACCCAGAGTCGGGTTTTCCCAGTTGTCTTCCACGAAGCGGATGTCGTGGATCTCGGGATCCATGCCCAGCTCTTTCAGGGAGCCCAGATAGAGTTCCTGAATGTTGTCGGGGGAAGGCTTGATGATCACCTGGAACTGGTAGTAGTGCTGCAGGCGGTTCGGGTTTTCACCGTAGCGGCCGTCAGTCGGACGGCGGGACGGTTGCACGTAAGCGCAGGCGATGGGCTCCGGGCCCAGGGCACGCAGACAGGTCATGGGGTGGGAAGTACCGGCACCCACTTCCATATCCAGCGGCTGAATGATGGTACAGCCCTGGCGGGACCAATAGTCCTGCAGCTGCAGGATCAGGCCCTGAAAGGTTTTGACATCGAATTTTTGCATAATTTTTTTCGCGCGAAGTGAAAATCAGAGCAAGATTTGCTGAATGTGAACCGAGGGAGTATACCGTCTGGCATGGTCGGATAATAGGCGAAATTGCAGCGGATTCGCGGGATGGTGCTGCGCCCTGGCTGGTCGGGCGGGATGTCCGGTATATGATGTGAGCAGTGCCGCCTGCAGAGTGGGCAGGGTCGGGCAAACCGCTGAAATAACGAGGGAGAGGAAATGGAACTGCGCTGCGCCTGGGTGACCAAAGACCCGGAATACATTGAATACCATGACAAACAGTGGGGCAGGCCGGTCTATGACGCCCGCGAGCTGTTTGCCAAGCTCTGCCTCGACGGCCAGCAGGCTGGGCTGTCGTGGATCACCATCCTCAAGCGCACCGAAAGCTATTACCGCGCCTATGCCGACTTTGATCCGGTGCAGATTGCCCGGTTCGACGAGCAGGATGTGGAGCGATTGATGCAGGACAGCGGCATTATCCGCAACCGGCTCAAGGTGCAGTCGATCATCAGAAATGCCCGCGCTTATCTGGCGTTGCAGGAGCAGGGGATCGACTTCGCCGACTACCTGTGGGGCTTTGTTGGCGGCGCCCCCATCGTCAACCAGCGGCAGGGCAACGGCGATATTCCGGCGACCTCACCGGAGTCGGATGCCATGTCGAAAGCGCTCAAGAAGCTCGGCTTCAACTTCGTCGGCAGCACCATCTGTTACGCCTTTATGCAGGCGGTGGGAATGGTGAACGATCATCTGGTCAGCTGTCCTTGCCATGCCGAGTGTCAGTTACCGCGCTGACAGCCCGCCGATTGGCCAAAAAAACACCACTCTCGCCATCTGTTCAGGCTTGCGTCAGACAATGGCGTGCCAGCGCGTTACAATCCGGCCCCCGGCATGGTGCCGGATTGTTTTCACAGAGGTTTTTTCATGCGAGCCAAGATCCTGGTGCCAGCTCTGGCACTGACCGTTGCCCTGAGCGGCTGTACCACCAACCCCTACACAGGTGAATCCCAGACCTCCAAAGGTGCCTGGGGCGCGCTGGCTGGCGCCGCTGCCGGTGCGGCCGTAGGTGCGCTCTCCTCCAGCAAGGGTGACCGCAAGAAGGGCATCCTGACCGGCGTTGCTGCCGGCGCGGCCCTGGGTGGCGGTATCGGCTACTACATGGACGTGCAGGAAGCCAAGCTGCGCGAGAAACTGCAGGGCACCGGCGTCAGCGTGACCCGCAATGGCAATGAGCTGATCCTCAACATGCCGAACAACGTGACCTTCGACAGCTCCAGCTCCCAGCTGAAAGCGGCCGGTGCCAACACCCTCTCCGGTGTGGCCATGGTGGTTGCCGAGTTCGACAAGACCCGCCTGAACGTGGTCGGTCACACCGACAGCACTGGTTCCCGCGATCTGAACATGAAGCTCTCCCGCGATCGTGCCGATGCCGTTGCCGCCCAGCTGATTGGTCAGGGCGTAGCAGGCAGCCGCATCTCCACCACCGGCGTGGGCCCGGATCAGCCGGTTGCTACCAACAGCACCGCCGCTGGCAAAGCCCAGAACCGCCGCGTGACCATTACCCTGACCCCGACCGCCTAAGTCGTTCAGGTCTCGATAACGAAAAGGCCCCGCCAGTAATGGCGGGGCCTTTCTATTGGCGCGTGGCGAGCAATGACGCCTTGCTCCCTTCTCCCCTCGTGGGAGAAGGGGCGGGGATGAGGGGGATAAGCGCCTCTTAGACAGCGGCAGTCAGCTGCACTTCCACCTTGTAGCCTTCATGGGCTAAGCGGGCTTGTACGCAGGCGCGAACCGGCGCGGTGCCAGCCGGGATCCAGGCATCCCACTGCTCGTTGAAGGCAGCGATGTCCTGAATGTCTTTCAGATAGATATTGGCCATCAGGATCTTGTCGACGCCGGAGCCGTTGGCTTCCAGCAGGCGTTGCAGGCTCTCAAGCACTTCGCGGGTCTGCTGGTGGATGTCGGCCTCTTCGCTGACGGGCACTTCCACCACGTAGAGGGTGCCATTGTGGATGACGACGTCAGACCAACGCTGGGTGGTGCCGATTCGGGTAATGGTTGTCATGGAGTGCTCCGGTACGGGGGCTTATTGACCCTTGCGGATCAGATAGCGGTAGGGGGCCTGCTCTGTCTCGCTGGCGACCAGGGTGTGATCCATAAAGCGGCAGAAACTGGGGATGTCGCGGGTGGTTGAAGGATCGTCGGCACTGACCAGCAGGGTCTCGCCATCCGCCATCAGCCGCACTTTCTTGCGAACCATCATAACGGGTTCCGGGCAACGAAGCCCGATTGCGTCCAACTCGTGAGTTGCGCCGCAGAATAAATCACTCATCTATTATCAACCTTCAACCTATTCGGCTGCCAATGATACTCAGGGCTAAAAAATAATCAAACAAACGACCCATTCACCAGCATATGTAACCGAAATGTTATTCAACCCTATCCAGCTTGCGCCGGACGAGTAATATAAAAATTGAACCATATTCAACAAGGAGGTGAATATGCAGGTCTCCTACGGCAGATTACAAGCCTATGCAGGCATGGGGTTCTTGTCCTTCGCCATGATAGTGATGGGCAGCCCGATCGGGAATACCGGTACCTGGTTCGGCTCCATGGTGATGGTCGGGTTGGGGCTCTGGATCGAGCTCAGCGATTACTATGACGAGGATGAGGACGAGAACGATCAATCCTGAATCGGATGACGATTCAACAACAAAGGCGGAGCAATTCCGCCTTTGTCATTTCTGCCGTTTGGCAATGTGCCCGGATCAGCGGGTCGAGCGCATCGCCCGCTCCAGATGCAGCGCCGTCTGCTCCGGGTTGGCCTTGGGGTCGTTGAAGAAGTTGCTCAGCACATCGAGGATCGCCTGCCGCATATTGGTCGGCGTCGCCATCCCTTCCGCCATGCTGGGCAGCAGGTTGTCCTGCTTTTCCGCCAGCAGGAAATCCTGATAGGAGCGGACGGCGCAGCGGTCGAACTTGCTCATGTCGGGGTTGGTCAGCGCCGGAATAGACCCCTTCACCCGATTGAACTCTTCCTGGAATTTCGGCGTCATCAGTAGCTGGGCCAGATCCCCCTGCGCCTGCAGCTGGGCCGGATCCCGCTGTTTGAACATGGCGATAGAGTCGAGGTTGTAGCTGAACAGTCCGGCGCTGCCCGGGCTTGGCAGACAGGCGATATCCTCACCCGGCCGGTAGTTGCCGGCACTCAGTTCACCCTTCACCCAGTCCCCCATCAGCTGCATGGCGGCGCCACCGCTCTCCAGCAGATTGGTGGCCTGATGCCACTTCAGACCGGCGTATTTTTGCGGCACGTAGGCGCGCAGCTGCTGGAAGCGGGTCAGCACCCGCACCATGTCGGGGCCGGTCAGGGTGGCGCTGTCCTGCTCGAGGAACGCCTTGCGATAGAATTCTTTTCCGCCCTCACCGAGTGCCACCGTTTCAAACAGTACCGCCAGTTGCCAGGGCTCGTTGCCTATGGCGAGCGGGGTGATGCCCCGTTTTTTAAGCTGGTCGGCGACGGTGACAAACTGGGCCCAGTCGGTGGGCGGAGTCAGCTTGTTGCGCTCGAAGATCTTACGGTTGAGCCACAGCCAGTTGACCCGATGGATGCCGGTGGGCACCGCCATCAGGGCGCCATTCTGGCTGAGGGTGGCGCGCACCATGGGCGGCATCTGACTGTACCAGCCGAGGTGTTCGGCCATGGGGGTGAGATCGCGCAAAAAGCCCAGCCCGGCCCACTCCTTGAGCTCATAGCCCTTGAGGTGGGCCGCTTCTGGCGGGTTGGCCGCCAGTGCCCGGCTCTTCAATACCGTCATGGCGCTCTTGCCGCCGCCGCCCTGCACTGCAAAGTCGTTCCACTGGTTGCCCTGTTTGGTCCACTCGGATTTGAGCACTTCGACCGCTTTCGCTTCGCCGCCAGAGGTCCACCAGTGCAGCACTTCCACCTGGGAGGCTGCAACGGGAGCAGAGAGCAGGGCGATGACAGAAAAAGACAACCACTTCATAAGGTTACTGCCTTGGTAGGGAGAGCGTGGCCTGCAGGCCACCTTGCGGACGGTTTTCCAGCACCAGATCGCCGCCGTGGGCGTGGGCTATGTTGCGGGCGATGCCAAGGCCGAGGCCGGTGCCGGCCTGATCGGTGCTGAGCCGGTAATAGGGTTCGAAGATGCGCTCGAACTGATCGTCCGGCAGACCGGGGCCCTCATCCATGATGAAGAGGATCAGCATCTCCTCGTCATCCATGATGATGATGCGCACCTTCTGACCGTACTTGATGCCGTTGTCTACCAGATTGCCGATGCAGCGCTTGAGCGCCAGTAGCTTGCCGCGATAGGGCCACTTGCAGTGGCCTTCGATGGTCAGCCGCTCGTCGTGCAGGTTCATCGACTCCGCCATCTGCTCCAGCAGGGCGTTGATGTCGATCTCCTCGATATTCTCGTGAATGTCGGTCTCTTTGACCGTCTGCAGCGCCCCTTTCACCATCAGCTCCAGTTCGTCGAGATCCTTGTTGAACTTGGCGATTTGCACTTCGTCGTCGAGTAGTTCGACCCGAAGTCGCAGTCGGGTGATGGGGGTCTTGAGGTCGTGGGAAATCGAGCTGAACAGCCGCTCTCTATCATCGATATAGCGACGAATGCGGTGCTGCATGATGTTGAAGGCGCGGGTCGCCGCCACGATTTCCGATGCTCCTTCCTCCTTGAGTGAAGGCTGGTCGATATCCTTGCCCAGATTCACCGCCGCCTTGGCGAGACGGCGTAGCGGGCGAGTCTGCCAGCGCACCAGCATAAAGGTGAAGAAGCAGAGGAACACCGTCATCAGGGCGATGAAACGCACCTGATTGCTCGGCATCACGGTATCGTCGAGGGTCATGTAGGGGGCGGGCAGCAGGGCCGCCAGATAGAGCCACTCCCCCTTTTCAATCTCGATCTGGGTCACCAGTACCGGCGGATTGAGCGGCTCCAGCGACAGGGTGTAGCGGGCCCAGGAGGAGGGGAGATCCGCCAGCAGGGTGTCGTTGTTGAAGACGTGGAGGTCATCGGGTCGGGAGAAGTCCACCTTGATCGCCATGGCGTCGGAGAGCTTGCGAGTCAGCACTCCCTGAACCTCCTCCAGCACCTGCGTCTTGCGTTCGCTGTCGGGGATGGCGTTGATGTGTATCTCTTCCTCGTTGAGCGAGACGAAGAAGCGGCTGCCCCCCATGTTGCGCAGCTGGTCCAGCGCGATATGGCGATACTGCAGCGGCAGGGATTTGAAGAAGTTGACGGTGGAAGCGGCAGACATGGCGAGGTTGCGGGTGGTGCTGAGCATCCCCTCCAGCTCCCGCTTCTGGATCTGCTGCATCCAGATGCCGGTCAGAATGGTCTGGGAGAGCAGGATGGCCAGCAACAACAGCAGGATCATCCGTGACAACAGGGAGCGGGGCACCAGCGCCCCCCAGGACCACTTGTTGCTCATGGCAGCTCGTGCACCTCGGCAATCAGCATGTAGCCACTGCCGCGAATGGTCTTGATGATGCGCGGGCTCTTGCCGTTGTCGCCCAGCTTCTGGCGCAGACGGCTGATCTGTACGTCGATGCCGCGCTCCATCGGCAGGCTTTCGCGGCCGCGGGTGGCATCCGAGATGGTGTCCCGATCCAGCACCACGCCGGGCTGTTGCAGGAACATGCCGAGCAGCATGGCGTCGCTGCCGGAGAGGTCCAGCAGGCTGCCATCGTCATGGGTCAGCTGGTGGCTCAGGGTGTCGAGGGTCCATTCGGCAAAACGCAGGCGGCGGCTCGGCTCTTTCTCTTTTTCCGGCTGGCGGAATTCGGCGCGGCGCAGCAGCGCCTTGATGCGTGCCTGCAGTTCGCGGGGGCTGAATGGCTTGGCGATATAGTCGTCGGCACCGAGTTCCAGACCGATTACCCGATCCGCTTCGTCGGAGGCGGCGGTCAGCATGATGATGGGCACCTGGGAGTCACGACGGATCTGCTGGCAGAGGGTAAAACCGTCCTCGCCGGGCATCATGATGTCCAGAATAATCAGGTCCGGGCTGTGCTGGGCGAGTTGCTGGCGCATCTCGTTGCCCTCCGCCGCCGTCAATACCTGAAAGCCCGCCCGGGTCAGGTACTCATTGAGCAGCTCGCGGATCTCTTGGTCGTCATCGACGATCAGCAGTTGTTTGCTCATTGACATATGTATGTGCATCCACCCATTTTTTTGTGCAGATTGAACCTGTCGGGGGAGTAAAAAGCAAGCAAGCCCCCTATCTAATGTGAGGTTTAAGGCAATAACAGCCTATTGATAAGATTAAAACGAAAAAAGGCCGACCCAAACGGGACGGCCAACAGACAGCTTCTGACCACTGACGAGCACCCCGTGTGGCGATCGTCACAGACTTGAAAAGGGGCCAGTCAGACTGGCCCCGAAAAGGGACAACTCTCAGTAGTGCATCCCGTCGATCCGGCTGGTTATCACACCCGTTCGAATACGGTGGCGATGCCCTGACCCAGACCGATACACATGGTGGCAACCCCCAGGGTGGCATCCTTCTCCTCCATCAGATTGATGAGGGTGGTGGAGATGCGGGCGCCGGAGCAGCCGAGCGGGTGACCCAACGCAATGGCGCCGCCGTTGAGGTTCACCTTCTCGTCCACCTGATCCTGCAGACCCAAATCTTTCACGCAGGGCAGGGACTGGGCGGCAAACGCCTCGTTCAGCTCGAACAGGTCGATATCACCGACAGTCAGACCGGCCCGCTTGAGCGCCTTCTGGGTGGCCGGCACCGGGCCGTAACCCATGATGGCGGCGTCACAGCCGGCGATGGCCATGGCACGTACCTTGGCGCGCGGCGTGAGGCCGAGGGCCTTGGCGCGATCCGCGCTCATCACCAGCATGGCGGCGGCGCCATCGGACAGGGCCGAGGAGCTGCCGGCGGTGACGGTACCGTTGACCGGGTCGAACACCGGGCGCAGCTGGCTCAGGGTTTCAACCGTGGTCTCCGGGCGGATCACCTCGTCGTAGTCGTAGAAGAAGCGCGCGCCGCTGGCGTCATGGCCTTCCAGCCCGACGATCTCCTTGGCAAAACGCCCTTCCACTGTGGCCGCGTGGGCGCGACGGTGGGAGCGGGCGGCAAACTCGTCCTGCTGCTGGCGGCTGATGCCGTGCAGCTTGCCGAGCATCTCGGCGGTCAGTCCCATCATGCCGGAGGCTTTCGCCACCGACTTGGCCATGCCGGGGTGGAAGTCGACGCCGTGGCTCATCGGCACGTGGCCCATGTGCTCGACGCCGCCGATGATGAAGATATCCCCATCACCCACCTGAATGGCGCGGGAGGCGTCATGCAGCGCCTGCATACTGGAGCCGCACAGACGGTTGACGGTGACCGCCCCTACCTGCTTCGGAATGCCGGCCAGCAGCGCGGCGTTGCGGGCGATGTTGAAGCCCTGCTCCAGGGTCTGCTGCACGCAGCCCCAGTAGATATCCTCGATCTCGTTCGGGTCGAGGTTGGGGTTGCGCAGCAGGATGGATTTCATCAGGTGCGCGGACAGATCTTCTGCACGCACGTTGCGGAAGGCGCCGCCCTTGGACCGGCCCATCGGGGTCCGGATACAGTCGACAATGACTATGTCTTTCATGAATGTATCTCCTTTCCGCAATCAGTAGAAGGTTTTGCCCTGGGCTGCCATCTCGCGTAAGCGGTCGCTGACGCGGTAGAGCGGGCCCAAGTCGGCATACTGGTCGGCCATGGCCACGTAGCGATCCAGACCAATGGTGTCCAGATAGCGGAACACGCCGCCGCGGAAGGGAGGGAAGCCCAGACCGTAGACCAGTGCGATGTCGGCTTCGGCTGGCGTGGCGACTATGCCCTCTTCCAGACAGAGCACCACCTCGTTGATCATCGGGATCATCATGCGAGCGATGATGGCGTCCTTGTCGAAATCCTGTTTCGGCTTGGCGATGGGGGCCAGCAGCTCGTAGCTAGCTGCGTCAGCCACCTTCTTCGGCTTGCCCTTCTTGTCCTGCTCGTAGGCGTAGAAGCCTTTGCCGTTCTTCTGACCGAAGCGGTTCACTTCGTACATCACGTCGATGGCGGTGCGACCTTCCTTGCTCATGCGCGCCGGGAAGCCCTGCGCCATCACGTCACCGGCATGGTGACCGGTGTCGATGCCGACCACATCCAGCAGGTAGGCGGGGCCCATCGGCCAGCCAAACTCTTTCTCCATTACCTTGTCGACGGCGGCGAAGTCGGCGCCATCGGCGACCAGCTTGTTGAAGCCGAAGAAGTAGGGGAACAGCACCCGGTTGACGAAGAAGCCCGGGCAGTCGTTGACCACTACCGGGGACTTGCCCATGGCGGCGGCGTAGGCCACCACGCGGTTGATGGTTTCATCGGAGGTCTGCTCGCCGCGGATGATCTCCACCAGTGGCATGCGGTGCACCGGGTTGAAGAAGTGCATGCCGCAGAAGTTCTGCGGGCGCTTCAGCCCCTTGGCCAGCAGGGAGATGGGAATGGTGGAGGTGTTGCTGGCGAGCACGGCGTCTTCACCAATGATCCCTTCTACTTCGCCCAGTACGGCGGCTTTCACCTTGGGATTCTCGACCACGGCTTCGACCACTACGTCCACGCTTTTGACGTTGTCATAGCTGAGGGTCGGGGTAATGGCGGAGAGTACCTGGCCCATCTTGATGCCGTCGATGCGGCCCTTTTCGAGCTGGCCGTTGAGCAGCTTGGTGGCTTCGCCCATGCCAAGTGCCAGCGCCTTCTCGTTGATGTCTTTCATCACCGCCGGAATGCCCTTGCTGGCAGACTGGTAGGCGATGCCGCCGCCCATGATGCCGGCACCCAGTACGGCGGCGTGGCCAGTGGCCTTGCTCGCCTGCTTGGCAGCCTTCTTGGCCAGTGCCTTGATGTGCTGATCGTTGAGGAAGATCCCGACCAGTGCCTTGGCCACGTCGGTTTTGGCCAGCTTGATAAAGCCCTGTGCCTCGACGACCAGTGCCTCGTCACGGCCCATACCTGCGGCGGCCTCGACAGTTTTCACCGCAGTCATCGGCGCCGGATAGTGTTTGCCCGCCACGGCGGCAACCATGCCGGCGGCGGTGGTGAAGCTCATCATGGCTTCCAGTTTGGAGAGGCGCAGCGGGGCTTTCTTGGCGGCGCGGCGGCTCTGCCAGTCCAGCTTGCCCGCGATGGCGTCCTTAATCATCTGCAGCGCAGCGCTCTGCAGCGCGTCGGGTGCGACCATGGCATCTATGGCGCCCACCTTGAGGGCGTCATCGGCACGGTAATCCTTGCCGGTGGTGATCCACTCGAGCGCGTTGTCAGCGCCGATCACCCGCGGCAGACGGACGGTGCCGCCAAAGCCCGGCATGATGCCGAGTTTGGTCTCGGGCAAGCCAATCTTGGCGCTGGTGTCAGCCAGACGGAAGTCGGTGGAGAGAATGGTCTCGCAGCCGCCGCCCAGAGCGTGTCCCTTGATGGCGGAGAGGGTTGGAACCGGCAGATCTTCGATGGCATTGAAGATGTCGTTGGCCTTTTTCAGCCAGCCGAGCAGATCTTCTTGCGGCAGATCGAACAGTTCCAGGAATTCGGTAATGTCGGCACCGACGATAAAGGCGTCTTTGCCAGAGGTGAGGATCAGACCTTTTAGTTCACGTTCTTGTTGTAATGCGGCGATCGCTTCGCTCAGGGAGAGCAGGGTAGCGCGATCCAGCTTGTTGACTGAACCCGGGGCATCAAACCTCAGCTCGGCGATGCCGTTTTCGAGGTAGCTGACCGACAGGGTTTCGCCTTGGTAGATCATGAGAGTGTCTCCTTGTTCCCACTCAGTGGGGAGTGGTGCTCCTTAATCCCCAGCAGGGGGCGAGGCTCACTATTGATCCAAAAGGAGACATTTTCAACACCTATTTAAAACATTTGTTTAACAGATCTCGAGTAAAAGCTCTTCATCACAGAACAGGTACAAGAGAGGCGCCTTGCGGCGCCCCGGATAGATGTGAGTTTGTTATCAACTGGCCAGTTCCGGCCGGTTGCGATACTGGTTCAGCACCTCGGGATCGGCGAGGGCATGGGTATTGTTGACCGGCCGGTTGTGTACCACTTCGCGCACCGCCAGTTCGACGATCTTGCCGGACTTGGTGCGGGGGATGGCATCCACCTGCAGGATGCGGGCGGGCACGTGGCGGGCGGTGCAATGTTGCTTTATTTGCTGGCGGATCCGCTCGCGCAGCGGCTCATCAAGCTTGCAACCCGCCTTGAGCTTGACGAACAGCACCACCCGCTCGTCCTGCTGCCACTGCTGGCCGATGACGATGCTCTCCTCCACCTCGTCGAGCTGCTCGACATAGCGGTAAATTTCGCTGGTGCCGATCCGCACGCCGCCCGGATTGAGGGTGGCGTCGGAGCGGCCGTAGAACAGAATGCCACCGGTCGGGGTCAGCTCGATCCAGTCGCCGTGGCACCAGATGTTGTCGAACCGTTCGAAGTAGGCGGCGTGGTACTTGTCGCCATTCTCGTCGCCCCAGAAGTAGATGGGCTGGGCCGGGAACGGCTTGGTGCAGACCAGCTCGCCCTTCTCCCCCTGCACTGGCTGGCCCGCCTCGTTGAATACCTGCACCGCAAGACCGAGGCCGCGCCCCTGACTCTCGCCGCGATAGACAGGGCTGAGCGGGTTGCCGATGACAAAGCAGGAGCAGATATCGGTGCCACCTGAGATGGAGCTGAGCTGCACATCCTGCTTTATCTGCTGATAGACGTAGTCGAACCCCTCCGGCGACAGCACAGAGCCGGTGCTGCAGATCAGCCGCAAGTGCGGCAAGTCGTGGCTCTTGATGGGGGCGTAACCCTGCTTGTGCAGTGCGTCGAGATACTTGGCCGAGGTACCGAACAAGCTGACCTGCTCGTCACGGGCGAGATCCCACAGCACGTTGCCATCCGGGTAAAACGGCGAGCCGTCATAGAGCACCAGGGTGGCGCCGGAGGCGAGGGCGCTCACCAACCAGTTCCACATCATCCAGCCGCAGGTGGTGAAGTAGAAGATCCGCTCCCTCGGCTTGATGTCGCAGTGCAGCTGGTGCTCTTTCAAATGTTGCAGCAGGGTGCCGCCAATGCCGTGCACGATGCACTTGGGTTTGCCGGTGGTGCCGGAGGAGTAGAGGATATAGAGCGGGTCGTTGAAAGCCATCGGCTCGAAGGTGAGCTGGGCATCGTGCTGGCTCGCCAGCAGTTGCTGCCAGTTTTGGCCAAGCTGCAGCGGGTTGCCGAGCAGGGGGATCATCACCGTTTGCTCTATGCTGCCGATCTGGCTCACCACGCTGGCGACCTTCTGTTGAATGTCGATAGCTTTGCCGTTGTAGCGATAGCCATCCACCGCAAACAGCACCCGTGGTTGGGTCTGGCCGAAGCGCTCCACCACGCTGGCTTCACCGAAGTCGGGGCTGGTGGAGGTCCAGATCGCCCCGAGGCTGGTGGTTGCCAGCATGGCAACCACGGTTTCCGGAATATTGGGCAGATAGGCGGCGACCACATCGCCACGACCAATCCCCTGATGACGCAGCCACTGAGCCAGCCGGGCAACCTGTTCCCCCAGTTCACCCCAGCTCAGAGTGCGACTTGGACCCCCTTCGATACGGGAGATGATGGCCGGGCTCTCGTCCTGACGGCGCAGCAGGTTTTCGGCGAAGTTGAGGCGGCTATCGGGGAACCAGCGGGTGCGCTGCATATCCTGACGGTTCTCCGCCACTATGTTGCCGAGCTCGCCTTTGACGCCGCAGTGCTGCCATACCAGCGGCCAGAAACGGGTGGTCTTCTCCACCGACCATTGATAAAGCTGCGGGTAGTTCTGCAACTGCAAGCCGTGGAAACGGTTCACCTCCGCCATAAAACGGTAGAGGTTGGATTGCTGCATCCCGAGCGGATCCGGTTGCCACAGGCAGAGGTTGTCCATGAGTAATCCCTGACTTCATGTATCTACCGGCAGTGTATTGAATTGTTTT
The DNA here is from genome assembly GCF_040908025.1 of Aeromonas sp. R9-2. Taxonomy (NCBI): domain Bacteria; kingdom Pseudomonadati; phylum Pseudomonadota; class Gammaproteobacteria; order Aeromonadales; family Aeromonadaceae; genus Aeromonas; species Aeromonas sp. R9-2. Next base: position 4,341 of record NZ_JBFOCX010000008.1, on the reverse strand, counting down.
TGATTTGTTAATAATTGGTTTTGTGTTGATAACAAACACGTTTGTAACGTATGCGTTACCTCACGAAGCGGCAGCTTGACGGGTCGAGCCGCCAAGCGCTTGATGTTATGCTGCAATCACATTCACCTCGGAGCAGGACGCCATGAGCAGCTACAGCCAACTTTTTGCCCAGCACCTCGATACCTTGCAGCAGCGCACCCGCGACATTCTGCAACAACAGGGGCTCAGCGGACTTGCCATCCACTCCGGCCAGACCCACCGCATCTTTCTCGATGATCAGGATTACCCGTTCAAGGTAAACCCGCACTTCAAGGCCTGGTTGCCGGTGCTGGACAATCCCCACTGCTGGCTGCTGGTGGACGGGGTGAACAAACCAATCCTGCTGTTCTACCGCCCGGTGGATTTCTGGCACAAAGTAGCGGATCTGCCCAATGCCTTCTGGGTCGAGTTCTTCGATATCCGTTTCCTGACCCGGCCGGAACAGGTGGCCGACCATCTACCAGCCAACAAGCAGGAGTGGGCCTATCTGGGGGGTCATCTGGAAGTGGCCGAGCTGCTGGGGCTGACCCAGCCCAATCCGGAGGCGGTACTCAACTACCTGCACTATCACCGCGCCTACAAAACCCCCTACGAGCTGGAGTGTCTGCGCGAGGCGAACCGGATTGGGGGGCGCGGCCATATCGCCGCCAAGGACTCCTTTATGGCGGGGGCGAGCGAGTTCGAGATCAATCTGGCCTACATGAAGGCGGTCGGGCAGGGGGCCAATGAGGCGCCCTACGGCAATATCGTCGCCATCAACCGCAATGCAGCCATCCTTCACTACACCCATTTGTCCGCCGTGCGGGTGCCCGATGCGGAGCGCCACTCCTTCCTGATCGATGCCGGTGTCGATTTCCACGGTTATGCCTCCGACATCACCCGTACCTGGGCGTGGCGGCGAGGCGAGTTTGCCGATCTGATTGCAGCCCTCGACGAGCAGCAGCAGGAAATCATCAAGGAGATCAAACCGGGTCGCCGTTACAGCGAGCTGCACCTGCAGATGCACCACAAGCTGGCGCGCCTGCTGCAAGCGACTGAGTTGGTGGATATGTCGGTGGACGAGATGATCAACACCGGGGTGACCAACGTCTTCTTCCCCCACGGCCTCGGCCACTTCCTCGGTTTGCAGGTACACGATGCGGGTGGTTTCATGCAGGATGAGCGCGGCACCCACCTGGCGGCGCCCGAGCTGTTCCCCTATCTGCGCTGCACCCGGGTGATGGAGGTGGGTCAGGTGTTCACCATCGAGCCGGGTCTCTACTTCATCGACAGTTTGCTGGAGCCGCTGCGTCAGGGCGAACAGGGCAAACGGGTCAACTGGAACAAGGTGGAGGCGCTGCGGCCGTTCGGCGGCATCCGTATCGAAGACAACGTGGTGCTGCACGCCAACGGGGTGGAGAACATGACCAGACAAGCAGGACTCTGATGGCGGCAGCGTACTCCATTCCGGCTGCCCCGCTGGAGTTGACCGAAGAGATAAAGAAGAGTCGCTTCATTACCCTGATCGCCCACACCCCGACCGTCGAGGCGGCCAAGGGGTGGGTCAACGCGATCAAACGCCAACATCCGGCCGCGCGCCATCACTGCTGGGCGTTTGTGGCTGGTGCGCCGCAAGATAGTCAGGTTTATGGCTTTAGCGATGATGGCGAACCGTCCGGTACGGCGGGCAAGCCGATCCTGGCACAGTTGATGGGCTCGGGGCTCGGTGAAATCTGCGCCGTGGTAGTGCGTTACTACGGCGGCATCCAGCTTGGCACCGGTGGACTGGTCAAAGCCTATGGGGGCGGTGTCGGTGCCGCCCTCAAGCAGTTGCCCACCCTGCTCAAGATGCCGCGCACACCCTCTCTCATTCACTGCGATTACGGTGACATGGGGACGGTCGAGTCGCTGATCAGCAGCCATAATGGCGAATTGCTAGCGGCGGATTACGGTCAGCAGGTCACCTTGCAGGTGGCGTGGGAGTCCTCAGTTTGGGCTCAGGTGGACCGTGAATTGACCGACCGGACTCATGGGCGGGTATCCCTCAGCCCCTTAGATGGCTAGAATCCATCGCTCTTTAATTGGGGAAAGGGAGCTGTAATGCACATTCTGAGCATTATTCGCATTGTTGGCCTGCTGGTTGCGCTGTTCAGCTCGACCATGCTGTTGCCGGCACTGGTAGCTTTTGGCTATCGGGATGGTGGTGGTGCCGAGTTCGTCAGCTCTTTTCTGATCGCCCTGCTGCTCGGTGTGGTGCTCTGGTTTCCCAATCGCTATCACAAGAAGGAGATGCGCTCGAAAGAGGGCTTTCTGATTGTGGTGCTGTTCTGGACTGTGCTGGGGAGTGTGGGGGCGGTGCCCTTCATCATGAGCGATGTGCCGGATATGTCGGTCTCGGAGGCCTTCTTCGAATCTTTTTCCGGTTTGACCACCACAGGAGCAACGGTACTGACCGGGCTCGATAATCTGCCCAAGGCGTTTCTGTTCTATCGCCAGCTGCTGCAGTGGCTGGGGGGGATGGGGATCATCGTACTGGCGGTGGCCATTCTGCCACTGCTGGGTATCGGGGGCATGCAGCTCTATCGCGCCGAGATCCCGGGGCCGGTGAAGGATACCAAGGTGACGCCGCGTATCGCCGAAACGGCCAAGGCGCTCTGGTTCATCTATCTGCTGCTGACCGCACTCTGTGCGCTGGCCTACTGGCTCGCCGGAATGACGCTGTTCGATGCGGTCTGCCATTCGTTCTCGACGCTGTCGGTCGGTGGCTTCTCCACTCACGATGCCAGCATCGGTTTCTTCAACAGTCCGGTCATCAACCTGATTACCGTGGTGTTCCTGCTGCTGGCCAGCGTGAACTTTGCGCTCCACTTTACCGTCTTCTCCCACCGCCCGGTGCGGCTCGGGCGCTACCTTTACGATTCTGAACTCAAGGTGTTTCTGGCCATCCAGGCGACCCTGGTGATGATCTGCTTTGTCGCCTTGCTGACCCACGGACACTACGCCACCTGGCAAGAGGCGCTCAACCACGGCCTTTTCCAGGCGGTCTCTCTGGGTACCACCACCGGCTACAGCACCACGACCTATGCCGACTGGCCCTCGTTCCTGCCCATGCTGCTGATGTTCTCCGCCTTTATCGGTTGTTGCGCGGGCAGTACCGGCGGCGGTATCAAGGTGATGCGTTTCATGATCCTGTTCATGCAGGGGATGCGCGAGTTGAAGCGGTTGGTTCACCCCAGAGCCATCTATACCTTGAAGCTGGGGAATCGGGCTGTGCCCGAGCGTATCGTCGAGGCGGTGTGGGGCTACTTCGCCACCTATATTATTCTCTTCTTTATGTTCATGCTGCTGTTGCTGATGACGGGGCTGAACGAAGTGACCGCATTCACCGCTGTGGCTGCGGCTTTCACCAACGTAGGCCCGGGTTTGGGAGAGGTATCAGCCAACTTCGGCAATATCTCGCCGGCGGCCCAGTGGGTACTGGTGTTGGCTATGTTGTTTGGCCGATTGGAAATTTTCACGCTTCTGGTACTGTTTACTCCTGCATTCTGGCGTAGTTGAGGTTGTTATGGACAAGATTCTGGTGCTTTATTCCTCTCGGGATGGCCAAACCCGCAAAATAGTCGATGTCATGCTGGAGCAGATGCCGGGATGCGAAGTGGTGATGCACGACCTGCACACCTTGCCGATGTGCAACCTCAGCAAGTATGCCAAGGTCTTGATCGGCGCCTCTATCCGTTATGGCAACTTCCACCCCAGCCTGTTCAGCTTTATTCACGCTCATCAGGAGCAGTTGGAGGTGGCCAATGCGGCCTTCTTCTGTGTCAACCTGACGGCCCGCAAGCCAGAGAAGCAGACGCCGCAAACCAATGCTTATATGAAGAAGTTCCTGCGCCTCTCTCCCTGGAAGCCGAAAACCCTGGGCGTGTTTGCTGGCGCGCTGCAGTACTCCCGCTATAACTGGTGGCAGACGCGCATCATCCAGCTGATCATGAAGATTACCGGTGGCAGTACTGACACCAGTAAGGACATTGAGTTTACCGATTGGGAAAAGGTGCGCAGCTTTGCCCGCGAATTCTGGTCGAAAAGGTAGCTGTGTGATGTGTATTCAGGGTTTCTTGCCCGAAACAGCCCCGCCGATGCGGGGCTTTTGTTTAATAAAACAACGGTTGAACCGGAAAACTGTAAAAAGTGCCATTTTTTGCAGTTTTCCTCTTGTCATCCCAGCGTGGCTCCCTATAATGCGCCCCTACCAGCACGGCGGAACACGCCGAACTGATGAGCCAGCTTCCTAGCGAAGCAGGCGCCGAAAGAAAAGCGAAAACA
>NZ_JBFOCX010000007.1:0-137029 GCF_040908025.1 Aeromonas sp. R9-2 | reverse complement strand
ATTGCTTGATTCAAATTGTTAAAGAGCGACGCAACAGTGTGTTGCTGCGGGAGTGGAATTCTACTCAACCGCCTTCTCGAGTCAAGCCTTATTTTTAAAGGCTTTTCGATGTTATCGACTTGGCTTTCTGCGTTGCCGCTTGCCCTGTCGATGGAGGCGCATTATAGGGATCTGGATCACGCTTGCAAGGGTGTTTTCGAATTAAATTCGAATTTTTGGTTCAACCGTTCACTAATCACCCAAAAAGCGCATTTATCCTGCAATAACACACCCGTTTGACGAGTTCGCTATCCTCTAGATGGCGTGGCGGCGGGAGCAGATCAAGGTTGTGGCGATTTGGTCTCTCTACATCTATATGCATGGTGATCGAGGTCACGCCTTCGGGTAACATAGCGCCCCTTTGCGATTCACACACTCTTGGGCTTTGGAGAGTTTAATGCCTTTTGCACTTGGCCAGCGTTGGATTAGTGATACAGAGACGGATCTGGGGTTGGGGACTGTCGTTGCTGTTGAAGGACGCATGGTTACCCTGTTGTTTCCGGCTACCGGTGAAAACCGCATGTATGCCAAAGAAGAGGCGCCGGTCACCCGGGTCAGCTTCAATGTGGGCGATCAGATCACCAGTCACGAAGACTGGACCATGACGGTCGAAGAAGTGCAGGAGAAAGACGGCCTGCTTATATATGTAGGTGTTCGCACCGACAATGATGAGCCCGTTGCCCTCAAGGAAGTGTTTCTCAACAATTTTATCAAGTTCAACAAGCCGCAGGATCGCCTGTTCGCCGGTCAGATTGACCGGATGTCCCGCTTCACCCTACGCTACGAAGCGCTGATCAACCAGCACCAACGTCGTCGCAACCCGACTCGTGGTCTGGCCGGTGGCCGGGTCAGCCTGATCCCGCACCAGCTCTATATTGCCCATGAAGTGGGTCACCGCTACGCTCCGCGCGTACTGCTGGCCGATGAAGTGGGTCTGGGCAAGACCATCGAAGCGGGCATGGTCATTCATCAGCAACTGCTCTCCGGCCGCGCCCATCGGGTGCTGATCCTGCTGCCCGAAACTTTGCAGCACCAATGGCTGGTCGAAATGCTGCGCCGCTTCAACCTGCATTTCTCCCTGTTTGATGAGGAGCGCTGCATCGAGGCGTTTGCCGATGCGGAGAACCCCTTCGAGACCGAGCAGCTGGTGATCTGCAGCCTCGACTTCCTGCGCAAGAAGCGTCGTCGCTTCGAGCAGGTGCTGGAAGCCGAGTGGGATCTGCTGGTTGTCGACGAAGCCCACCATCTGGAGTGGAGTGAAGAGGCGCCGAGCCGTGCCTATGAGATGGTGGAAGCGCTGGCCGAACAAGTGCCGGGCGTGCTGCTACTGACTGCGACACCGGATCAGCTGGGCCACCAGAGCCACTTTGCCCGTCTGCGCCTGCTCGACCCGGAGCGTTTCTACGACTATGAGGCTTTCCTCGCCGAGGAGCAGGCCTATGGTCAGGTCGCCAGCGCAGCGCAGGAGCTGCTGGATGGCGAGACCCTGAGCGATGAAGCCAGACAGATCCTCGCCAGCCAGCTGGAAGGGCTGGACTTGAGCGATGCCGCCGCCCGCCAGCAGGCGGTCGCCAAGCTGCTGGACCAGCATGGCACCGGCCGGGTACTGTTCCGCAACAGCCGCGCCAATATTCAGGGCTTCCCCGAGCGTCACCTCAATGTCTACCCCATGCCGCTGCCGGAGCAGTACAAGACTGCCATCAAGGTGATGGGCATGATGGGTGGCAACGGTGGCGATCTGCAGACCCGTGCCTTGCGCTACCTCTATCCCGAGAAGATCTTCCAGCAGTTCGAAGGCGACAACGCCACCTGGACCCAGTTCGACCCGCGCGTAGAATGGTTGCTGGAACTGCTGCTCTCTGCCCGTCAGCAGAAGGTGCTGGTGATCTGCTCCGAAGCGGCGACCGCTATCGCGCTGGAAGAGGCGCTGCGTACCCGTGAAGGGATCCGTGGTGCCGTGTTCCACGAAGGGATGTCGATCCTCGAGCGGGACAAGGCCTCCGCCTATTTCGCCCAGCAAGAGGGTGGCGCCCAGGTGCTGCTCTGCTCCGAGATCGGCTCAGAGGGTCGCAACTTCCAGTTTGCCAGCCATCTGGTGCTGTTCGATCTGCCCCTCAACCCGGATCTGCTGGAACAGCGGATCGGCCGTCTCGATCGCATCGGTCAGCAGAATACCGTCGAGATCCACGTTCCCTATCTGGAAGGGACTGCCCAGCGCGCCCTGCAGCTCTGGTATCACGATGGTCTGGACGCGTTCGAGCAGACCTGCCCGACTGCCCGCCCGGTATTCGAAGCGGTACGTGAAGAGCTGTTCGAGCTGCTGGCCGCCAACACCGGCGATCAGGCAGCCCTCGACGCCCTGCTGGTCAAGACCCGCGAACTGCACGAGCCGCTCAAGGCCCGGCTGGAACAGGGCCGCGATCGCCTGCTGGAGATCCACTCCAGCGGTGGCGCCGCCGCCCAGCAGCTGGTCGACAAGCTGGCCGCCGAAGATGACGACACTGGCATGATCTCCTTCGCTCTCAAGATGTTCGACGAGATCGGCGTCAATCAGGATGACCGTGGCGAGAACGCGCTGGTGCTGACCCCCGGGGATCACATGCTGGTCTCCAGCTTCCCGGGCCTGCCGCAAGACGGCATGACCATCACCTTCGATCGCAACACAGCCCTGTCGCGGGATGACATGGCGCTGCTCTCCTGGGATCACCCCATGATGCGCGGCGGTATCGACCTGATCCTGGGCTCCGAGATCGGTGCCACCTCGGTCGCACTGCTCAAGAACAAGGCGCTGCCCATCGGCTCCATCCTGCTTGAGCTGATCTTCGTTGCCGAGTCTGCGGCCCATCCCCAGCTCTACCGCTTCATGCCGCCGACGCCGATCCGTCTGCTGATGGACAAGAACGGCCAGAATCTGGGTGAGAAAGTGGCGTTCGATGCCTTCAACCGCCAGCTGACTCCGGTCAACCGCCACCTCGGCAGCAAGCTCGTGACTGCATCCCAACCGGTGATCCACGGTCTGATTGGCAAGGGCCAGGCCATTGCCGAAGAGCTGAAAGCCGGGATTGTCGACAAGGCCCGTGCCCAGATGGCGCAGACCCTACAGCAGGATCTGGATCGTCTGGAAGCGCTCAAGGCAGTCAACCCGAACGTGCGCGACAGCGAACTGGATTATCTGCGCAATCTGCAGGCAGAATTGCACCACCTGATCGATCAGACCCAACTCAAGCTGGATGCCATCCGCTTTATCGTGGTCACCCATAACTGACAAGGTACCGACCGATAGCGGCCAGACCCAGCTCAAACTGGATACCCAAGGCCGCTTTGTCATGGTTACCCATAACTGATGGGGGCTTGCCCCCACCTTCTGATGCGAGACATTTATGTTTGAATACTCACCGCCTCTGGAACCCTGGCTCGATATCCTGTTCAAGGACAAGGACATCATGGTGGTCAACAAGCCCACTGGCCTGCTAAGCGTCCCCGGGCGCGGCCCCGAGAATGAAGACAGCGTCCTGCATCGGGTGAAACAGCAGTACCCCAAGGCGGCGGCAGCGCATCGCCTCGACATGTCCACCACAGGCGTCATTGTCATTCCCCTCAATCCCAACTCTCATCGGGAGCTGAGCCGGCAATTTCGCGAGCGGGAGACAGAGAAGCACTACCTTGCCTGGGTGTGGGGCGAGCCGGAAGCAGAGTCGGGACAGGTTGACCTGCCGCTCTGCGTCGACTGGCCCAACCGCCCGAAGCAGAAGGTGGATCACGAGGAGGGGCGTCACGCTCTGACCCTGTGGGAAAAACTGAAAGTGGAGAACGGCAACAGCCTGATCAAGCTGACCCCCATCACAGGTCGCTCGCACCAGCTGCGCGTCCATATGCTGGAGCTGGGGCACCCCATCCTCGGCGATAACCTCTACGCCCATCCGGATGCGCTGGCGGCGGCACCGCACCTTTATCTGCATGCGGCCATGCTGACCATCAGTCACCCCCGCAGTGGCGAGCGGATGACCTTCGAGGCACCGGCTCCTTTCCCGGTCTGATCCCGCAAATCGCAGAGATAAAAAAGCCCCCATCGCAAGATGGGGGCTTTTTCATTAGACGCGAATATCGATCTTGCTTCCCAGAGAAGCGCTGGCCGATGTCGGTGCAACCGGCGCTGATTGCGCTGCGTTTTGCAGCAGCTTCAGCGCAGCTTCGCCCTCTTGGGTCTGCTGTTTCTTGGCCAGACTGGCCGTCATCAGAGCAGAACCAAACGACGCATTTGCAGAACTTGATATATCCATAGGGTTCCTCCTGCACTCAACAGTATCGGCCAAGCGGCCCCGAACATAAGCACTGAATGCAAAACAATCTGACAGTTGCTTTTCTATCAATCAGATAGCACTAGCATTCATGGCCCCTGTTCACCGCTGGATGACGCCTTCAAGCTCCTGTGCCGTCATCGCCCGAAGCACCTTGCAAGGGTTGCCAGCCGCCACCACATTGGCGGGCACATCTTTGGTCACCACCGAACCGGCACCGATGACGCTGTTGTCACCGATAGTGACGCCGGGGCAGATGACGACGCTGCCACCAATCCAGACGTTGTGACCGATCCGTACAGGCTTGCCGAACTCGACACCCCTGATGCGCAGCGCGACGGCAACCGGATGAGCCGCAGTGTAGATCTGCACCCCGGGCGCCAGCAGCACGTTGTCACCAATGTGTACCTCGCACACGTCGAGGATGGTGCAGCCCACGTTGGCGTAGAAGTTCTCGCCGACGAAGATGTTGGCGCCATAATCGCAAAAGAACGGCGGATTGATGGCGCACTCATGGCCGCGGCCACCAAGCAGTTCATGAAGCAGGGCATCCCGCGCCGGTTTCTCCTGCCAGCTGGTGTTGAAGGTGTGATAGAGCTTGCGGCAGCGCTCGCGCGCCGCTTTGAGCTCAGGGTCAGCCGCATCATAAGGCTCCCCCGCCACCATCTTCTGCCACTCGGCACCGCGCACCACTTTCGTCATCGCCTACTCCATCAGCCAGATCAGGGATTCATAAGGGCGCAGCATACCCGATTGCGGTTGGGCCGGGCTATCGGGGTAGTTGCCGAGCAGCAGCCGACCTTGCCCACTTTGCAGCTCGGCAGGCAAGGCAAACTCCACCGGCTCGCCGTAGAAGTTGCTCACAACCAGCAGGGTCTGACCGTTGGCGCGACGGGCATAGGCCCAGATCTGCGGGTGCCCGGTCAGCAGCTCCTGATAATCCCCCTGGGTGAAGATGGGGTGCGCCTTGCGAAGGGCGATGAGATCCCGATAGTGCCAGAACACCGAGTTCTGGTCGGCCAGCGCCGCCTCGGCATTGATCTCGGAATAGTTGGCGGCGGGCTTGAGCCAGGGCGTCCCTTGGGTGAAACCGGCATTGGCCGCAGCGCTCCACTGCATCGGCGTGCGCGAGTTGTCACGGGACTTGGTGCCGAGAATGGCAAGGATCTCGGCCTCGCCCATCCCTTCCGCCTGCTTGATGGCGAAGATATTGCGGCTCTCCACATCCTGATAGTCATCGATGCGCTGATAGCCGGGGTTGGTCATGCCGATCTCCTCCCCCTGATAGATGTAGGGGGTGCCTTGCAGGCCGTGCAGCGTGCTGGCCAGCATCTTGGCGGCTACAACTCTATGCTCGCCCTCATCGCCGAAACGGGAGACGATGCGCGGCTGATCGTGGTTGCACCAGAACAGCGCCGACCACCCCTTGCCATGCATACCGCTCTGCCAGTGGTTGAAGATGCGTTTGAGTTCGAGAAAATCGAACGGTGCCTTGGTCCACTTGTCGCCGTTGGGGTAATCCACTTTGAGGTGGTGGAAGTTGAACACCATGGATAGCTCGGATCCATCGAGGGCGCCATAGCGCTGGCAGTGCTCCAGCGAAGTAGAGGACATCTCCCCCACCGTCATGGCCCCCACCGGAGCAAACACGTCGCGGCTCACATCCTGCAGGAATTCGTGGATGCGCGGCCCGTCGGTGTAGAAGCGGCGGCCATCGCCAATATCGTCGTTCGGGAACCTCTGATCCTTGGAGATGAGGTTGATGACGTCGAGGCGGAAACCGTCCACCCCCTTCTTGGCCCAGAAGTGGATGATATTTTTCACCTCGGCACGCACCGCCGGATTTTCCCAGTTGAGATCCGCCTGCTCGCGGGCAAACAGGTGCAGGTAGTACTGACCGGTGGCAGAGTCCAGCTCCCAGGCGCTGCCACCAAACTTGGATTGCCAGTTGTTGGGCACGCCGCCATCCACCGGATCGCGCCAGATGTAGTAGTCGCGGTAGGGGCTGTTTTTATCCCCCAGCGCCGATTTGAACCAGGCGTGCTCGGTGGAGGTGTGGTTGACCACGATATCCATCACGATGCGGATATTCCGCTCATGGGCGGCGGCCAGCAGCGCCTCAAAATCGGCCATGGTGCCGTAGGCGGGATCAATCTGGTAGTAATCGGCTATGTCGTAGCCGTTGTCCACCTGGGGCGAGACGTAGACCGGGGTCAGCCAGAGGGCATCGACCCCCAGGGTTTTGAGATAGTCGAGGCGGGCCATGATCCCCTTGAGGTCGCCGGTGCCACGGGCAGCGGAATCCTGAAAGCTCTTGGGGTAAATCTGGTAAATCACGGCACTCTGCCACCAGGGTGTTTGGCTCATGGGTCTTTCTCTTGTCTCGAATATGAAATGGAGAGGGCGACCCGCGGGTCGCCCTGATAATCAGTGTCAGGCGCTGGCTTGGGCCAACTTGCCAGCGGCTAGCTGGCGCTTGTAGACCAGCAGGGTCAGCACCACCGGCACCACGATGGCGACCAGCATGGCGATGGCGAACACCGCCCAGTATTGCGGCTGGATGGAGAGGATGCCCGGCAGGCCGCCCACCCCGATGCCGTTGGCCATCACTCCGGCGAAACCGCAGATGAGGGCCGCAAGGCTGGAGCCCACCATGGCGCACAGCATGGGGAACTTGTACTTGAGGTTGATACCGTACATGGCCGGTTCGGTCACCCCGAGGTAGGCGGAGATGGCGGCAGGTACCGAGATCTCCCGCTCGTTCTCCTTGCGGCTAATCAGAATGATGCCAACGACCGCAGAAGCCTGGGCGATGTTGGAGAGGGCGATCAGCGGCCAGATCGGGGTGCCACCCATGCTCTGCATCAGCTGCAGATCCACTGCGTTGGTGGTGTGGTGGATACCGGTAATGACCAGCGGTGCGTAGAGGAAACCGAACAGGGCTGCACCGATGGGAGCGAAGGAGCCGGTCATGGCGGCCTTGGCAGCGAAACCAACGCCATCACCAATCCAGCGACCGAACGGGCCGATAAAGGCGTGGGCCACGATCACTGCCAGCAGCAGCGAGACAAACGGCACAATCACCAGATAGAGATAGGCCGGAATGATCCGCTTGAGGTTGGTTTCCACCCAGGCGAGGAAGACACCCGCCAGCAGCGCCGGAATGACCTGGGCCTGATAACCTACCTTCTGGATCACGAACAGGCCGAAGTCCCACACCTCGGGAGTCTGCTGACCAATACCGTAGGCGTTCATCAATTGCGGCGACACCAGCGTCACCCCCAGCACGATACCCAAGATCTCGGAGCCACCCATCTTCTTCACTGCAGACCAGCAAACACCGACCGGCAGGAAGTGGAAAATCGCCTCGCCCAGCAGCCAGAGGAAGGCGTGTACCTGAGCCCAGAACTGGCTGATCTCGGTGAGGGTGTGAGTGCCATCGTCGAACATCTTGATGTCGCCGATGACGTTGCGAAAGCCCAGGATCAGACCGCCGGTGATGATGGCGGGCAGCAACGGTACGAAGATCTCCGCCAGATGGGAGATGCCCCGCTCCAGCGGGTTCATGTTCTGGCGAGCCGCCTGCTTGGCGGTCTCCTTGCTGCCACCGCTGACGCCGAGCTGTTCGGTCAGCGCCTTGTACCACTGCTCTACCTCGTTGCCGATCACCACCTGGAACTGACCGCCCTGGGTGAAGCTTCCCTTCACTGCCGGAATGGTTTCGATGGCCTTGCTGTCGGCCTTGGCCGGATCGTTCAGGACGAAGCGCAACCGGGTCAGGCAGTGGCTGACGGTGGCGATGTTCTCCTTGCCGCCGATCTTGTCGATCAGGGTGGCAAGCTGCTGTGCGTTGATCTTGGACATGGGTCTTCCCTCTGTGACGCCATTGAATAGTGGTCTGTATCGCCCTTTTGAGCCAGTCTGTCGGCCGGAGCGTTCTTGGTATCGTTCCCATTTAGCATGCCGACAATCTGGCCAGATCGAAATGGGAACGTTCCCAATTCGTGGCCAGCATCACAAAAAGCGCACTTTTTGTTCAGTCGGAAGTGATGGGGCTCACAGGGTTCGGCAGGGGGCGATTGTCACCAACGGAGGCTGAGCCTGCTCAATCTGGCCGAGCAGCTGACGCGCCGCCTGCTCCCCCGCCCCTTTGTAACCGAGATCGAGACTGAGGGCATTGGGGAAGAGGAAACTGAGCATGGGGTTGTTGCCAAGGCCGGTCACCAGCACCTCGCTACGCCCTTGTTCTTGCAGGTATTTTGCCGCACCAATGGCGAGGGTGTCGCTGGCGCAGACCAGCGCCTGGGTGGAAGGCGTCAGCAGCTCGGCCGCCAGCCGGTAGCCGCTCTGCAGGCTGAGATCACCGAGGGCGCTGCGCGGGCGCAACCCTTGCTCTGCGCAGTAAGCGAGATAGGCGTCGAGGCGGCGCTGGCCGGTGGTGAGATCCGAGGCATGCACCCCCAGATAGGCGATATCGCGGGCGCCACGGCTTGCCAGCTGCGCCAGCATGGTGCGCACCGCACCGGCGTCGTCAAAACAGACCGAGGAGAAACCGGGATATTCACGGGCGACCAGCACCAGCTTCTCTTTCAGCGGCGCCATGGCGGCATAGTCCAAGTCATTGAAGGCGAACAGGATAATGCCATCCACCCCGCGCCGCTCCAGCACCGCCAGATGCTCCTGTACCTTGGCGGGGGAGAACTTGCTCTCCATCAGCACAGCATCGTAGCCGCGCTGATAGAGGGTCTCCAGCATGCCGCGCACCGCCTGATTCTCCGAGCTGGAGTCGAGCCGCGAGACGATGATCCCCACCACCTGCTGGCTCTGGCTGCGCATGGCCCGCGCCGACTTGCTCGGCACGAAGCCGTGCTCGGCGATGATCTGCTCCACCCGCTCGCGGGTCTCCTGCTTCACCTTGGGATCCTGATTGAGCACCCGGGAGACGGTCGACTTGCCGACGCCACTCAGTCTGGCGATATCGAGGATGGTCAGTTTCTTGTCCATGAATTGGCTCACAGGAGGCTAGGCGGTGGAATTGCCCACATTGTTGTGATTAACCCCTGTGAATACAAGCCCATGGCGTTAGAATGCCCTTTTTGCCCCGCCGTCAGGGTGTGTGGGCACAGCACAGGATGCCCATCATGGATCTGCTGGCCAGTCTGCTCTTCTCCCTCTCCATCACAGGCCCCATCTGCGTGGTGCTGCTGCTCGGCATCTTGCTCAAGCGGTTGGGGCTGCTGCCGGATCCCTTTACCGAATCCGCCTCGCGACTGGTGTTTCAGGTCACCCTGCCCGCTCTGCTCTTTCTCAGTATTCTGGGTACCAACTTCGCCACCATGCCGAGCCTCTGGTTTATCGGCTATGGCCTGCTCGCCACCGTTATCAGCTATCTGGTGCTGGAGCTGCTGGCCGGACGTTTTATCGGGGAGCAGCGACTGCGCGGCATCTTCGTGCAGGGGAGCTTTCGCGGCAACAGCGCCATTATAGGGCTCGCCTATGTGCAGAACGCCTATGGCCACGAAGGGTTGGGGGCGGCGGCCTTCTATGTCGGCGCGGTGACCGTGCTCTACAACATTCTCGCTGTGATCACCCTCACCCGCAGTCTCGGCGGTGCCACCGGTATCCGCCCCATTCTGCTCGGCATCATCAAGAATCCGTTGATCATCGCCATCGTGGCGGCGCTGCCGTTTACCCTGCTCGGTATCAAGATGCCGCAACTGCTGCTCACCACCGGCAGCTACTTCGCCAACATGACGTTGCCGCTGGCGCTGCTCTGCACCGGCGCCTCTCTCAGCCTCGACGCCCTGCGCGGTGGCGCAGCCATTGCGGGGTGGGCCAGCATCATGCGGCTCTGCCTCATTCCGGCTGCGTTCACTCTTGGGGCTGCCCTGCTCGGCTTCAGCCATCTGGAGCTGGGTATTCTGTTTCTCATCAGCGCCACTCCGACTGCCGCCGCCAGCTATGTGATGACCCGCGCCATGGGGGGCGACAGCGTGCTGGCAGCGAACATCATCGCCACCACCACCCTGGGTTCACTGGTCACTACCAGCCTTGGGGCAACCCTGATGAACTATCTGGGTCTTATGTACTGACGGCTTGACCTTGCCGGAGGCGGCAGCTTTAGGCTGGCGCCCATCAACAAAGGAGATATTCCATGACCATCGAACTCACCGTGTCCGGCATGTCCTGTGGTGGCTGCGCCGCCAGTCTGCAAAAAGCGCTGCTGGCCCAGCCTGCGGTCACCACCGCAACCGTCGATTTCGCCAGCAGCAAGGCCGTCATCGAGAGCGAGCTGAGCAAGACCGAGCTGATCGCCCTGATTGAAGCCAAGGGTTTTTCTGCGAGTTAAATTATCTCCATAGAGGTATAAAACAGGTTAAAAATCTGTACTCACCTGTCTTTTGGTGAGTTTTATCACAGACCCGGGTTATTAAACGGGCAAACTTGCTGCGATTATTCCAACCACAAGGATTTGCAGCATGACCCTACCGATCCGCAAGACCCTGCTCGCCGCCGTCGTCGGCCTGACCCTCTCCCCCATGGCGATGGCCCTGCCCAACGTCCATATTCTGGCAACCGGCGGCACCATTGCCGGGGCAGGCCAGTCGGCTACCCAGTCCAACTACGAGGCTGGCAAGGTGGCCATCGAAACCCTGATCGCCGCCGTTCCCGAGATGAAGAACGTCGCTGACGTGCAGGGTGAGCAGGTGGTGAAGATCGGCTCCCAGGACATGAACGACGAGGTGTGGCTCAAGCTGGCCAAGCGGGTCAACGAGCTGCTGGCCAAGGATGACGTGGATGGCATCGTCATCACCCACGGCACCGACACCATGGAAGAGACCGCCTACTTCCTCAATCTGACCGTCAAGAGCGACAAGCCGGTGGTGCTGGTCGGCGCCATGCGCCCCTCCACCGCCATGAGTGCCGATGGCCCGCTCAACCTCTACAACGCCGTGGTGACCGCCTCCGACCCCGCCTCCAAGGGCCGTGGCGTGATGGTGGCGATGAACGATACAGTGCTGGATGCCCGCGATGTCACCAAGACCAACACCACCGGCGTGCAAACCTTCGCCTCCCCCAACTTTGGCCCGCTGGGTTACATCCACAACGGCAAGATCGACTATCAGCGCAGCCCGGCCCGCCTGCACACCAGCAAGACGCCGTTTGACGTGAGCAAGCTCGACAAGCTGCCGCAAGTGGGCATCGTCTACAGCTACGCTAACGCCACCGACTTGCCGGCCAAGGCGATGGTGGATGCCAAGTTCGACGGCATCGTCAGCGCTGGGGTGGGTAACGGCAACCTCTACCACACCCTGTTCGATACCCTGGCCAAGGCGAGCAAGGACGGCATCCGCGTCGTGCGCTCCGCCCGCGTACCGACCGGCGCCACCACCCTGGATGCCGAGATCGATGATGCCAAGTACGGCTTCGTGGCCTCCGGCACTCTCAACCCGCAGAAAGCGCGGGTGCTGCTGATGCTCTCCCTGACCCAGAGCAAGGATCCGGCCCAGATCCAGCGCTGGTTCCAGCAGTTCTGACAACGGTTGCCTGACAAGTGATAAGCAAGGGCGGGACTTCCCGCCCTTTTCCCTCCTGCAATGCTGTCTCGCCAAGCACCCACTTCGTCCATGACACCATTTGGCGGGGTCATCCTTCCCTTTTCCGGCCATTTTTTTCAGCCATCCCAGAGCACTGTCATCAAATTAGCGAGCCGGATCACCCGCTTTCACAAGCGCATCGCCGCCAAATTCATTACACTGCCAGCGATCTTATCCACTCAAGGAGTGCTGTTGCTGTATGGAAATATTGATCCTGCTGGGATTGATTTTGCTTAATGGCGTCTTCGCCATGTCAGAAATCGCCATCGTCACCGCACGCAAGGCTCGCCTCGGCAAGCTTGCCTCTGAAGGCAACCGCTCCGCCGGCATTGCCCTCAAACTGGGCGAAGACCCGACCCATTTTCTCTCTGCCGTCCAAATCGGCATTACCAGCATCGGTCTGCTCAACGGTATCTACGGCGAATCCCTGCTGGCCCAGCCCTTCTCCCTCTGGTTGCAGGAGTGGGGACTCCCGGCCAAGAGCAGTGGCCTGATCGCCACCGTCATCGTGGTAGTGGTGGTTACTTATCTCTCCATTGTGGTGGGGGAGCTGGTGCCCAAGCGGCTCGGCCAGCTCAATGCCGAGCGCATCGCCTGTCTGGTGGCCCGCCCCATGCACTGGCTCGCCACCCTGACCCGCCCCTTCGTCTGGCTGCTGTCGGCCTCCACCAATGCCAGCCTGCGGCTGCTGCGGGTCAACCAGAACGGCAGCGCCAACGTTACCGAGGAGGAGATCCACGCCATGCTGGTGGAGGGCTCTGAAGCCGGGGTGATCGAGGATCATGAACACACCATGCTGCGCAACGTCTTCCGTCTCGACGAGCGCAGCCTCTCCTCCCTGATGGTGCCGCGCAGCGATATCCGCTATCTGGATCTGGCGCTGCCGCTGGAGACCAACCTGCAGCGACTGGTGGAGTATCGCCACAGCTATTTTCCGGTCTGCGACGGCAACCTGTCAGAATTGGTGGGTATCATCAATGTCAGCAAGGTGCTGCACGCCTATATCAAGGGTGAGCCCATCGATCTGGCTGCCCTGACCCAGGAGGGCAGCCTGCTGCCGGAGACCCTCAACGGCGTCGAGCTGCTCAACCACTTCCGCACCCACAGCGAACAGATGGCGCTAGTGGTGGACGAATATGGCGAGCTGCAGGGGCTGGTCACCCAGCAGGATCTGCTGGAGGCGCTGGCGGGGGATTTCCAGCAGGAGGATGGCGAGGACAACTGGGCCTTCCGGCGCGCCGACGGCAGCTGGCTGCTCGATGGCCTGATCCCGCTGCCAGAGTTGAAGGACTGTCTGGAGCTGGTTCGTCTGCCAGAAGAAGAAAAACATCACTATCACACCCTCGGAGGGCTTATCATGCTGCTCCTTGGTCGTGTTCCACAAACCGGAGACCTGGTGACACTGGAACAGTGGCAACTGGAAATTGTTGACATGGATGGCCTGCGCATCGACAAGGTGCTCGCCATGCCCTTGACCGATCAACCCAGCTAACCTGCGGAGTTTGCAAGTATGGAGCAGTTTTACCAACTGGCTCACGCCTTTATGAATCACGATCTGAACACACTTTCCGATCCCAAGATGGCCTTCATGATCTGTGGTGTAATTCTGACGTTTCTGGTACTGGAAAACGGATTCATCCCTACCGCCTTTCTGCCCGGTGACAGCCTGCTGATCCTCACCGGCGTGCTCATCTATCAGGATGTGTTGTCTCTCGGGGTGATCCCGCTGTTGATCATGGCCACCTTTGTCGGTACCTGGCTCGGTTACATGCAGGGGCGCTTTCTCGGCCACACCCAGCTCTACCATCGGCTGATGTCCCATGTGGAAGAGCGACACCAGCAGAAGGTCTACCACCTGCTGGACAAGTACGGGATCATCACCCTGATCACCGCGCGCTATATCGCCTTCGTACGCACCGCCTACCCCTACATCGTCGGTGCCACCGAGCTGCCCCAGGGGCGCTTTCTCATCGTCAATCTGATCAGCTCCATCATGTGGATCTGCCCGCTGGTAGGGTTTGGCTACTACCTGAGCCACACCAAGCTGGCCGCCGAATACCAGACCCAGTTCTTCAACATCATCATCTATCTGCCGGTGGCCCTGCTGGTGGGTGGCATGGTGGCGCTGGTCTGGCGCTGGATCAGCAAACGCAGGGCCACGCAGCCACGGGATTGACCCCTCGCCCAACGCCCGACCCGAAAGCCCTCGCCAGAGGGCTTTTTTGATCGCCAATTTTGCGCAAATAGCAGAAATAGTCCCGCTCGGCCCTTGTAAAGCCGGGGTAAAAATGAGTGAATCTAGCGCCTTTTTTTGGATGGGAATGGAGTCGGTTGTATGTGGTGTCGGATTCGCGCAGCAGCGCTGGTTGTCGGGTTGATGGGAATGCTGGGATTGCCTGCGGTCAGCGCGGCACCCAACCCAGCCAAACTGGAAGTACGCTCAAGCAGCGCCCTGGTCGTGGATGTAAAAACGGGCAAGACGCTCTACCAGAAGAATGCCACCAAGGTGCGTCCCATCGCCTCTCTCACCAAGCTGATGACAGCGCTGGTGGTGCTGGATGCCAAACAGAATCTCAACCAGACCATCACGATCGACAAGAACGATCTGGATCGGGTCAAACACACTCACTCCCGTATCCGCATGGGCACCAAGGTGACTCGCCGCGACGCCCTGCATCTGGCATTGATGTCCTCCGAAAACCGGATGGCCTCGGCACTGGCACGTCACTATCCGGGCGGTCGCAGCGCCTTCGTGCGGGCCATGAACAACAAGGCCAGAACGCTCGGAATGCGTAATACCCACTTCTACGATTCCACCGGCCTCTCCACCCGCAACGTCTCTACCGCCCAGGATCTGGGCAAGCTGGCCGCCGCCGCCTATCGTCAGCCGCTGATCCGTCAGTTCACTCAGGATGAGAACCGGGAGATGCGCTTCAACGCCCCCGCCTACAGCCTGATGTTCAACAACACCAACCCGCTGGTGAAAAACCCGGATTGGGACGTACGCCTCTCCAAGACCGGCTTCACTGACGAGGCTGGACGCTGTCTGGTGATGCGCGCCAAACCGGACAGCCGCGAGCTTGCCATCGTGCTGCTCAATTCGGTGGGCAAACGCACCCCGATCGGCGATGCCAACCGCATTCGCAAATGGCTGAAAAGCTGAGCCAATATCTCAACAAAAAAGGATGCTGCGGCATCCTTTTTTATTGCCTGCAGAACGCCTCAGCAGGCCTTGCAGGATGTTGATAGCCAAACCCTGAGTGATGAGCTGCGCGCAGTCCCCCGCAGCAACAGCAGGCATACAGGGCGCCTATAGATGAGGCAGAGGGTGGCAAGGGGTTGCACCGTTCAGAAGATCGGTGCGCAATCACAGAAAGGGGAAGAAATGAGGACCAGAACAGCCAGGTAAACGGGCGATCCACCCGCAACAGCGCACGGGGATCCGCACCAAAAGCTAAATATCGCCCATAAAAAAACAGCCCCGACCGAAGTCGGGGCTGTCTGTATGGTGCGCCCGAGAGGATTCGAACCTCTGACCACCTGGTTCGTAGCCAGGTACTCTATCCAGCTGAGCTACGGGCGCTCATAAACTTTTGGTACTGCTTGAAATATGGTGCGCCCGAGAGGATTCGAACCTCTGACCACCTGGTTCGTAGCCAGGTACTCTATCCAGCTGAGCTACGGGCGCTCACAAACTTTTGTGTACTGCTTGAAAAATGGTGCGCCCGAGAGGATTCGAACCTCTGACCACCTGGTTCGTAGCCAGGTACTCTATCCAGCTGAGCTACGGGCGCTCATAAATCGTTGTGTCGTTTTAAATGGTGCGCCCGAGAGGATTCGAACCTCTGACCACCTGGTTCGTAGCCAGGTACTCTATCCAGCTGAGCTACGGGCGCCCTGTTTTAAAACGATAAAAAAAGCTTACTTATCAGTAAGCCTTTTCCAAAGTGTCGACTTGCTGATGGTCAACACATGACTCTTGCTTGAGTCGTAATATGGTGCGCCCGAGAGGATTCGAACCTCTGACCACCTGGTTCGTAGCCAGGTACTCTATCCAGCTGAGCTACGGGCGCAAATGGCGGAGAAGGGGGGATTCGAACCCCCGATGCGGGTATAAGCCGCATACTCCCTTAGCAGGGGAGCGCCTTCAGCCTCTCGGCCACCTCTCCGTTTGCGGGGCTGATAATACTTCACAGGGATTTTTAGTCAAACACTTTTTTGGAGAAAAAAGTGCGTTCGCTCAGCATTTGGTCAAAGCGTGGAATATTCAAACAATATCGGCACTTATCCCGCAGTTTCGCGCCCTGCAGGGCAATTTCAGGGGGCCGGAAAAACAAAAGGCGACACATGAGGTGTCGCCTTGTCACAGCCATGAAAGTGGCTTAGAAGCCCGGTTGACCCGGAACTTTCTCGGCCTGGATGCGCTGGTAGATCTCTTCGCGGTGTACGGAGACCTCTTTCGGCGCGTTAACACCGATACGGACCTGGTTACCTTTAACGCCCAGTACGGTGACAGTCACTTCATCACCAATCATCAGGGTTTCCCCAACACGACGAGTCAAAATAAGCATTCGCTTGCTCCTGTATCCTGTTTTGTTTTTATATCGATATGCGACATTATCTAACAAAGATACCGATATGGTAAATGGTTGAAACTAAATCAATCAGAGATTGTTAGCCCAAGGGCTGCTCTTGCGGTGCCTGATCCAACCCGAAAGCCGCGTGCAGGGCCCGCACTGCCAGCTCCAGATACTTCTCGTCAATCACCACAGAGATTTTGATTTCAGAGGTCGAGATCAACTGCATGTTGATCCCCTCCTCGCCCAATACCTTGAACATGGTGCGCGCAACACCGGGATGGTTCCACATGCCGACACCGACAATGGAAACCTTGGCAATTTCGCCATTTCCCTGCACGCAGGAGGCGCCAAGTTCGGTGGCGGTCTCCTCCAGCAGTGCCCGGGCGCGGCGATAGTCGTCACGATTCACCGTGAAGGTGAAGTCGGCGGTGCCATCTCCCAGGGTGTTCTGCACAATCATGTCGACATCAATGTTGGCGTCGCTGATCGGATTCAGGATCTGCGCGGCAACGGTTGGTCTGTCCGGCACGCCCAGAATGGTCAGGCTGGCCTCGTTGCGGTTAAAAGCGATCCCGGATACCAGGGGAGCTTCCATCCTATCACCTCCATATGTGATTAAGGTTCCCTCTCCATCGATAAAGCTCGACAGCACCCGCAGCGGGACGCGGTACTTGCCCGCAAACTCCACCGAGCGGATCTGCAACACCTTGGCGCCGAGACTGGCCATCTCCAGCATCTCCTCGAAGGTGATGGTGTCGAGACGACGCGCCTTGGGCTCGATGCGCGGATCCGTGGTGTATACCCCATCCACATCGGTAAAGATCTGGCACTCATCGGCCTTGATGGCCGCCGCCACAGCAACCGCCGTGGTATCCGAACCGCCGCGGCCCAGGGTTGTGATGGCGTTATGCTCGTCACGACCCTGGAAACCGGCGATCACCACCACCTTGCCCGCAGCCAGTTCGGCATGAACCAGCTCGGTGTCGATGTGGGTGATGCGCGCCTTGCCATAGGCGGAATCGGTGTGAATCCGCACCTGATCACCGGTCATTGAGACCGCAGGACAACCGCGTTTGTTCAACGCGATCGCCAGCAGCGCTATGGTGACCTGCTCACCGGTGGAGACCAGTACATCCATCTCCCGCCGGTTGGCATCAGGATCCAGCTGCTGGGCCATGCCCAGCAGCCGGTTGGTTTCGCCCGACATGGCGGAGACAACCACCACCACGTCGTGTCCCTGGGCGCGGGTCTGCTCGACCCGCTCAGCTACCGCCTCGATCCGCTCCAGTGTGCCGACCGAGGTGCCGCCGTACTTCTGTACATAGAGTGCCACAGATCACCTCGCCCGATTACAGGCGCTCTTCCAGCCAGGAGTGAACGGATTGCAGCGCTGCCGGCACCGCCTCAGGCTGGGTACCACCCGCCTGTGCCATGTCCGGACGGCCACCGCCCTTGCCACCCACCTGCTGGGCAACCAGATTGACCAGCTCACCGGCCTTGACCTTGCCGGTCAGGTCGTTGGTGACGCCCGCGATCAGGTTGACCTTGCCATCGGCACAGGTGGCCAGCAGCACAACACCGGACTTCATCTGGTTCTTCAGCTCGTCCAGCATGCCGCGCAGGGATTTCGGATCGGCCCCTTCCAGCGCTGCAACCAGCACCTTCTGACCGTTGATCTCGATCACCTGACCCAGCAGGTCGTTACCGGCCTGAGCGGCAAGCTTGGCCTTGAGCTGCTCCAGCTCGCGCTCCATCATCTTGGCCTTGTCCAGCATCTGGCGAACCTTGTCGGCGATGCAGAACTGATCACCTTTCACCAGTGCGGCAGCCTCTTCGATCTGCTCGCCAACCTGATGCATGAAGTCGATGGCCGCTTTGCCGGTCACCGCTTCGATACGGCGCACGCCAGCTGCGATACCGCTCTCGGCGATGATCTTGAAGAAGCCGATATCACCGGTGCGCTTGGCGTGAGTACCGCCGCACAGCTCGGTGGAGTAGTCGCCCATGCGCACCACGCGCACGTCGTCTTCATATTTCTCACCAAACAGCGCCATGGCACCGGCGGACTTGGCCGCTTCCAGATCCATCAGCTGGGTGGTGATTTCGTGGTTGGCGCGGATCTGGTTGTTGACCAGCTCCTCGACCCGGCGAATGGTCGCCATGGTCAACCCCTCGAAGTGGGAGAAGTCAAAGCGCATGCGCTCGGCCCCTACCAGAGAACCTTTCTGGGTGACATGCTCGCCCAGAGCCTGACGCAGGGCAGCGTGCAGCAGGTGAGTCACGGAGTGGTTCAGGGCGATGGCCTGACGACGGTCAGCGTCAACCACGGCTTCCACTTCGGCGCCCTTCTCCAGGGTGCCCAGCTCCATGTAGCCCTTGTGGATGATCGCCTTGCCCGCTTTCAGGGTGTCGGTCACGGCAAAGATGCCGTCGTCCACTTTCAGGGTACCGCTGTCGCCGATCTGGCCGCCGGACTCGGCGTAGAAGGGGGTCTCTTCCAGCACGATGACCGCTTCGTCACCGGCGATAAGACCGCTCACCTCTTCCACACCCTTGTAGATACCAACCACGCGGGTACGCTCGGTCAAGGTCTTGTAACCGGTGAAGGGGGTCTCGAAGTCGAGCTTGAGCATCTCGTTGTAGTTCACGCCGAAGCTGGAGGCTTCTTTGGCGCGAGCACGCTGCTTCTCCATCTCGGCCTTGAAGCCCTCTTCGTCGATGCCGATCTCGCGCTCGCGCACCACGTCGGCAGTCAGGTCGGCCGGGAAGCCGTAAGTGTCATAGAGCTTGAACACCACCTCACCCGGAATAACCTTGGCATCGCCCAGGTTGGCCAGAGCATCTTCCAGCAGCAGCAGACCGCGATCCAGAGTGCGGACGAACTGCTCCTCTTCGATGCGCAGCACGCGCTCGACCAGCGGCAGCTGGGCGATCAGCTCGGCAGCGACATCCTTCATCTGCACTGCCAGCTCGGCAGCCAGTTTGTAGAAGAAGACATCGGTCGCACCCAGCTTGCGACCGTGACGCACGGCGCGGCGGATGATGCGACGCAGCACATAGCCACGACCTTCGTTGGACGGCATCACGCCATCTGCCACCAGGAAGGCGCAGGAGCGGATGTGGTCAGCGATGACGCGCAGAGACTGGTTGCTCAGGTCGGTGGTGCCGACAATCTCGGCCGCTTTCTTGATCAGCGCCTGGAAGATGTCGATTTCGTAGTTGGAGTGGACACCCTGCATGATGGCGGAGATACGCTCCAGACCCATGCCAGTATCCACGGACGGACGCGGCAGCGGCTCCATGGTGCCGTCAGCCTGACGGTTGAACTGCATGAAGACCACGTTCCAGATCTCGATGAAACGGTCGCCATCCTCTTCCGGTGAGCCGGGACGGCCACCCCAGATGTGATCGCCGTGGTCATAGAAGATCTCGGTGCAGGGACCGCACGGGCCGGTATCGCCCATCGCCCAGAAGTTGTCGGAAGCGTAAGGGGCACCCTTGTTGTCACCGATGCGCACGATGCGATCGGCCGGGACACCGACCTCTTTTTCCCAGATATCGAAAGCCTCATCGTCAGTCGCGTAGACGGTCACCAGCAGGCGCTCTTTCGGCAGCTGCAGCACCTCGGTCAGGAAGCCCCATGCAAACTTGATTGCATCCTGCTTGAAGTAGTCACCGAAGCTGAAGTTGCCCAGCATTTCGAAGAAGGTGTGGTGACGAGCGGTATAGCCGACGTTTTCCAGATCGTTGTGCTTACCACCGGCACGCACGCAACGCTGGGAAGTCGTCGCGCGATTGTAGGCACGCTTGTCTGCGCCAAGGAACACGTCCTTGAACTGGTTCATACCCGCGTTGGTAAACAACAGGGTCGGGTCGTTATGCGGTACCAGCGAGCTGGAGGAGACAACCTGGTGCCCCTGGGAACGGAAATACTCGAGAAACGCAGCGCGAATCTCTGACGTGGACATATACATGGAAAATCCTGCTTGATTCGAATACGGACTTTTAACCGCATTAATGTAAGTTTTCTGCGGGGTAAAGTAAAACGGACAGGGCCGCCACGGGCGAAAAAGCGCACATAAACGGGCCAGAAAAGAGCACCACTGCCCACAGTGGCTTTTTTCACTGTCGAGAGGCAAAAAAGCAGCGCATAAAGAGGGATGAGATGAACAAAAGGCCGCTTATTCAGGATTGTGCGCGCAAGCTACTGAGCGGGCAGGAAAAACCTGCCGCAAGGAGAGGTGAAACGACGTTTGCCACGCAGTGGCGTTACTCTTCCTGCTCCTGCAGGGCAGAGATAGCGTAACGTGCCTGATCCTGGGTAAAGCCGCGCCCCAACAGATATTTGAGCCACTTCATCCGTAGCTTGAAATCCGCCAGATCGGCCACTCGGACGCGCCGTTCGAGCAGGGCAAACGCCAGTTCGAACCAGTCCAGCTCCGGCTGATCGAATGCGGCATCAATCTGCATATCGTCGAGCCCCTTGCGGCGCAGATCGAAGCGGATCTTGATGGGGCCATGGCCCTTGGCGGCTCCGGCACGTACAGCCATACCGCCGTAACGTTCGTCATTGACCCAGTTGTAACCGCGGCAGTAGTCGACCACCGCCTCGATCACCTCTTCATTGAAGCCCTGCTGGCGCAGCCGGTTGGCCAGCTCCGACTCGGCACTCTCGCGACGGGCCAGACTGCGCATGGCAAAGGCGCGGGCAGCGGCTAGCTGCTCTGCAAAGGTCGGTTCGGCAGGCTCGACCGGTTCGGTAACGGATTCATCAACCATCATAAATAACAAGGCCGGGTATCTACCCGGCCTTCCTTTGTTCCTTATTCGAACTATTGTTCGCTTTCGGCATCGAACTCGTCTGCCTCAACCGGTGCAGCCTTGTCATCGACTGGCACGGCACCGGAGAGCAGCAGCTCGCGCAGGCGGGCTTCCACTTCGCCAGCCATCACCTTGTTCTCGGCGAACAGCTTCATCACGTTGGCCTTGCCCTGACCGATCTTCTCGCCGTTGTAGCTGTACCAGGCGCCGGCCTTGTCGATCAGCTTGTGCTTGACGCCGAGATCCACCAGCTCGCCCTCTTTGGAGATACCGGCGCCGTAGAAGATCTGGAATTCGGCCTGCTTGAAGGGCGGGGCCACCTTGTTCTTGACCACTTTGACGCGGGTCTCGTTACCGACCACTTCGTCGCCTTCCTTGATGGCGCCGATACGACGGATATCCAGACGCACGGAGGCGTAGAACTTGAGCGCGTTACCACCAGTGGTGGTCTCCGGGCTACCGAACATGACGCCGATCTTCATCCGGATCTGGTTAATGAAGATGCACAGGCAGTTGGCGTTCTTGATGTTGGCAGTCAGCTTGCGCAGTGCTTGGGACATCAGACGGGCCTGCAGGCCAACGTGGGAGTCACCCATCTCGCCTTCAATTTCCGCTTTCGGGGTCAGGGCTGCCACGGAGTCGACGATGATGACGTCAACCGCGTTGGAGCGAACCAGCATGTCGCAGATCTCCAGCGCCTGTTCACCGGTATCCGGCTGGGAGATCAGCAGGTCGTCGACGTTGACGCCCAGCTTGGCAGCGTAGATAGGGTCGAGGGCGTGTTCCGCATCGACGAAGGCACAGGTTTTGCCTTTCTTCTGGGCTTCGGCGATCACCTGCAGGGTGAGGGTGGTTTTACCGGAAGATTCCGGGCCGTAGATTTCGACGATACGGCCACACGGCAGACCGCCAATGCCCAGCGCCACGTCCAGCGAGAGGGAACCGGTAGAGATGGCTTCGATATCCATGGTCTTGCTGTCGCCCAGACGCATGATGGAACCTTTGCCGAACTGCTTTTCAATCTGACCCAGCGCAGCCGCCAGTGCCTTCTGTTTGTTCTGATCCATGCCAATCTCCGCTGGAAATCGTGAGTAAGAAGTGAAGTTGGGCTAAGTATACTGTCTATTCATACAGTATCAAGCCCAATTTATCTGAGCAGGACCAACAGACCCGACAAGGCCTGTCTCACCGCCTGCTGGCGTACCTGTCGGCGATCTCCGTCGAAGCGGGCCAGCAGGGAGTGGTGACGGCCATTGCGGTCGGCCCAAGCGAACCAGACAGTGCCGACCGGCTTGCCTTCGGTGGCGCCGCCGGGGCCGGCGATACCACTGATAGCAACGCTGATGGAGGCAGACGAGTGGGCCAGCGCGCCGCGGGCCATCTCCAGCACCACGGCTTCGCTCACGGCACCGTGCTGTTCAAGGCTATCGCTGCTCACCCCCAACATCTGCTGCTTGGCCTCGTTGGTGTAGGTGACAAATCCGCGATCGAACCAGCCGGAGCTGCCCGCGATGTCGGTAATAGCAGTAGCCACCCCGCCGCCGGTACAGGATTCGGCGGTCGCCGCCAGCCAGCCCCGCTGGCCAAGGACCCGTCCCAGCTCGATGGCAAGGTGCTCTATCTCTGCATCCAGTTTCATCACGACTCCTTCTGATCCGCTCAAGAGGCACATTATGCGCTCCCGCTAGCGCCGCCCGCAACCACGGCAGACCGCCCTTGCCTGCCGCAATGTGAGGTGCCGCACCGGCGTCATGCCTTCAATAGTGCAGAACAACCGCGCCCGGAACACCCGCTCCCCCGTCGCGGCGCTTATGTGTAGAATGGCGCCATCAAGCTCAAGGCTCATCACCGCAGACACTGGCCCGCAGAGGCCCCTTCTGGAACAGAACATGACCGCACAACACCAAGCCAGCGGCGCCACAAGCTCCGCTCCCGGCGCCAATCTGAGCGCCCACACCCCCATGATGCAGCAGTACCTTGGCCTCAAGGCCGAGAACCCGGAGATCCTGCTGTTCTACCGGATGGGCGACTTCTACGAGCTGTTCTATGACGATGCCCGCAAGGCCTCCCAGCTGCTCGACATCTCCCTGACCAAGCGTGGCCAGTCGGCCGGCAGCCCCATCCCGATGGCGGGGGTGCCCTATCACGCCATCGAGGGTTATCTGGCCAAGCTGGTGCAGCTCGGCGAATCCGCCGCCATCTGCGAACAGGTGGGGGATCCCGCCACCAGCAAGGGGCCGGTGGAGCGCAAGGTCATTCGCATCATCACCCCGGGCACCGTCTCCGACGAGGCGCTGCTCAGCGAGCGGCAGGACAACCTGATCGCCGCCGTCTATCACGATGGCCGCCGCTTCGGTTACGGCACCATGGACATCGGCTCCGGCCGCTTCTTCATCAACCAGTTCGAGAAGGAAGAGACCCTGCTGGCTGAGCTGCAGCGCACCAATCCGGCGGAGCTGCTCTACCCCGAATCCTTCGCCTTCCTGCACCACGTCGAGGGTCGCCGCGGTCTGCGCCGGCGCCCGGAGTGGGAGTTCGAGCTCGGCACCGCCCGCAAGCTCTTGTGCCAGCAGTTCGGTACCCAGGATCTGGTGGGCTTTGGCGTCGAACAGAGCGAGACCGCCCTGTGTGCTGCCGGTTGCCTGATGCAGTACGTCAAGGACACCCAGCGCACCGCCCTGCCCCACATTCGCAGCGTGCGCCTCGAGCAGCCGGATCACGCGGTCATCATGGATGCCGCCACCCGCCGCAATCTGGAGCTGACCCAGAATCTGGCCGGTGGCTATGAAAATACCCTGGCCGAGGTGCTGGATCGCACCGCCACCCCCATGGGCAGCCGCCTGCTCAAGCGCTGGATCCACCAACCGATCCGCGATCGGGTAATCCTGAAAGGTCGCCAGAGCACCATCAAGGAGCTCATCGAGCAGAACCTCTACGATGAACTGGGCAGCCTGCTGCGTCAGGTGGGTGATGTGGAGCGGGTGCTGGCCCGTCTCGCCCTGCGCTCGGCCCGCCCGCGCGACCTCACCCGGCTGCGGCAGGCTTTCGCCCAGCTGCCCGAGCTACAGCGCCTGCTGGCGGACAACGAGCACGAAGCGGTGCAGCAGCTGGCCGAGCGGGCCAGCACCTTCCCCGAGCTGCTCGACCTGCTGGAGCGTGCGGTGATGGAGGTGCCGCCGGTGCTGATCCGCGATGGTGGCGTCATCCGTGACGGCTTCAATCAGGAGCTGGACGAGCTACGGGATCTCGCCAACGGTGCCACCGCCAGCCTCGCCCGCATCGAAGAGCGGGAAAAACTGCTGACCGGCATCAACACCCTCAAGGTGGGTTACAACAAGGTGCACGGCTTCTATATCGAGGTGAGCCGCGCCAACAGCCATCTGGTGCCGGCCCACTACATCCGCCGCCAGACCCTCAAGAACAACGAACGCTACATCATCGACGAGCTGAAGAAGTACGAGGACAAGGTGCTCACCGCCCAGTCCCAGGCGCTGGCGCTGGAGAAACGGCTCTACGAAGAGCTGCTCGATGCCCTGCTGCCCCACCTCGGCGATCTGCAGGATTCCGCCGCCGCACTGGCGGAGCTGGACGTGCTGGCCAACCTGGCCGAGCGGGCCGAGACCCTCGACTACCGCTGCCCGACCCTAATCGATGAGGATCAGATCCTGATCGAAGCGGGCCGCCATCCGGTGGTTGAGCAGGTGATGACAGATCCCTTTATCGCCAACCCCATCCGGCTGGAGCGGGAGCGGCGGATGCTGATCATCACGGGTCCCAACATGGGCGGTAAATCGACCTACATGCGCCAGACCGCGCTGATCGTGCTGCTGGCCCATATCGGCGCCTTCGTGCCCGCCGACAGCGCCCGCATCGGCCCCATCGACCGCATATTCACCCGCATCGGGGCATCGGACGACCTCGCCTCCGGCCGCTCCACCTTTATGGTGGAGATGACCGAGACCGCCAATATCCTCAACAACGCCACCGCCCGCAGTCTGGTGCTGATGGACGAAATTGGCCGCGGCACCAGCACCTACGACGGCCTCTCGCTGGCGTGGGCCTGTGCCGAACAGCTGGCGAGCAAGATTGGCGCCTACACCCTGTTTGCCACCCACTACTTCGAGCTGACCCGCTTGCCCGAGCTGATGAGCGGGCTGGCCAACGTCCACCTCGATGCGGTGGAGCACGGCGACACCATCGCCTTTATGCACGCAGTGCAGGAAGGGGCGGCCAGCCGCTCCTACGGCCTGCAGGTGGCGGCGTTGGCTGGGGTGCCGAAATCGGTGATCCAGCAGGCCCGCCACAAACTGCATGAGCTGGAGAGCGCCACTCCGGTCGCCGCCGGTGAAAACCGCCCGGCTCCGGTGGCTCTCGCCCCGCAGCCTCATCCGGTGGTGGAAGAGCTGGAAGCGGTGCGCCCGGACGAGCTCACCCCGCGGCAAGCGCTGGATCTGCTCTATCGTCTCAAGCAAATGCTGTAAGCACTGGCTGCCGTGCAAGCATGCAAAAGGGGAACCGCGAGGTTCCCCTTTTTATATTCAGCACCCGGCAAACCAGTCAGGCCACCGCCCGCACCTCTCCACGGGCCCGCAGCAGACTCTGGCGCCCCTGCCAGTAACCCTGCAGATAACCGGACTCCAGCTTGACCGGATCCTGGGTAAAACGGGAAACCATGAAATCGGCCGGTGGCGCGATCACCTCGATGTCGCAATCGGCAGGGGGATTGGCGATGAAATCGAGCGCCCGGTTGTAGGCGAGATCCCGCTCCAGCATGGCTTGCGCCAGCGCCGGCTGGGTTTTCAGCAAGGCTTTGACCATCCAGCAGAAACGGGCCGGCTTCTTGCGATAGCCCCAGGGTTCAGACAGCACCACCGTCATCCGCCGCGCCCCGCGACGATAGGCCTCTATCACCGGAATGGAGTCGCTGATCCCGCCATCGGCCATCGGGCGACCATCGACGCAGGGGGTATCGTGCTGCACCACCGGCAGGGCACAGGTGGCGGTCAGCACCTCATCCATGTTGTCGGGCCGCACCGGCAGATAGATGGCCTTGCCGCTCGCCACATCGGTCGCCACCGCGTAGAAGGGAATGTCGCGGGCACAGAAGGTGTCGAGATCGAGCGGGAAGCGATGGCGACTGGCCTGCCACAGCCAGCCGATGTCCACCAGATCGCCCCCTTTGACGAAACGCAGGGGATCGAGAAACCGGGAGCTGCAAGCCAGCTCGGTGATGATGTGGTGACTGCGGCGCGGCTGCTCGCTCAGGTAGGAGACCAGATTGGTGGCGCCGGCCGAGACGCCCATGACGAAATCGAACGGGTAGTGGTGACTTTCGACAAACGCATCGAGCACGCCGCTGGCAAAGATGCCGCGCATCGCGCCCCCTTCGACAATCAGGGCGCAAGAGTGGGGATTAAACATAACAAGGCTCCGTCAGCTGTAATACCTGCCGGGATCGATCCCGGCCCAGTGATGGACGCCTTCATGCAGAACATCAAGACGCCGCAGCAGGACGATTCAAGCCACTCGCACAAGCCAGAAGCGGGCAGGAGCAAACCTGAACCGTGAAGCGACCCCCAGTATATGCAGCGCAACAACCTTCAAAAAATGAATTTAAATAATAAAAAACATGCCTTATTGGCATGGTTTAGCACATCGGCAGATACGGCCCTTTATCCGGTAACAGCACCATCAGGATCAAGGCAACCCGGGCCCGAACGTCCCGTCGACGGGGTTGTAGTGGTAGGCCCGATAATCAAAGTCCACCTTATCAAGGCGCGGATTGGCCAACTCGAACAACAGGCGCTTGGGGAGCTGCGCCTGCTCGAGGGAAGGTTTGAAGTGGCGCAGCCAGAGCTGTTGCAGCGAGCCATCCCGCCACGCCAGCTTGAGGCCGACCGAGAGGCGGCGGATGGCGGCCTGATTATCCTTGTGGGTGTAGAAGAGGTGGAGGAAGGGATAGTGCAGCGCCACTCGCCGATCCACGGTGAGACCGGGCAGATCACTGTGCTGCTCCTGCTCAATAAAGAGCTCGTTGGCCCCGCGGCAGAAGAGATCGATGCGACCGCGAGCCACCAGCTTGAACAGCCGCTCGTAACCGTCGATCTCCTGCACCTTGAATCCCCCATGACGCAGGATCTCCGCATCCTGCCAGCCACGGCCCTGCCCGTGCAGAAATTGCTGCAGCTCGGTCAGGGTATTGACCCTTGCCACTGCGTCGGCCTGCTGAGGACTGACAAAGCAGATGCGATAACCGAGGATGCCCAGCTCCACCGGAAAACGGACGTAATCCAGCGCTCCGCTCTCCGCGGCCGGGCGCAGACTGTCGGCCACAAACAGATTGGGGTATTGCTGAGTCTGCACAATCTGTCGCATCCGGATACGGTTCATCGGCGGCGCGGTTCGCAGCTCGTAGTCACCGAAGCTGTCGCGGGTCTTCTCCAGCGCCAGCTGCAACAGATCGCGAAAATAGAGGGTACGCAAGTCCCGATCGCTCTCGGGGCTGATATGAGTGATGACGTCGCTCGCCCGAAGGGGACTGGCAAGGAGGGAAAGGCTGCACAGCAGCAAGCAGGAAGCGATGCGATGAAAGGTCATACTGCTCATCCCGGAAATACAGGCTCACTAGAGTGTAGCGCCGGGGCGAGCAGCCTTCTAAAGGGAAGCCAGGCCTACCAGAACATCCGGCCCAGCAGGGGCGCCAGCAGCACGGTCACCATGCCGGCAATCATCATCACCATACTGGAGACCACTCCCTCTTCATTTCCCATCTGATAAGCCCTGGCAGTACCGGCGCCGTGGGCCGAGGCACCAAACCCCGCCCCCTTGCCGAGACGACTGCGAATGGCCAGCACGGTGAGCACGCTCTCCCCCACCGCCATGCCGATGACGCCGGTCAGCACCACAAACAGCGCCGTGAGATCGCTCTGACCGCCGATGGCGCGGGTCGCCTCCACCGCAAACGGCGTTGTGATAGAGCGCATCGCCAGACTGCGCTGCAGCATGTCGGAGAGATCCAGCCAGCGGGCCAGCAGCACGGTACTGCCCACCGCCATGATGACCGATGCGACCACCCCTACCGACAGCGACAGCCAGTGGCGGTGAATGAGCTGGCGGTTCTCGTAGACCGGCACCGCGAAGGCGACGGTCGCCGGGCCCAGCAGCCAGAGCAGCCAGTGGGATTCCGCCATGTAATCCTGATAGGGGATGTGGAACAGCAGCACCACGGCCACCAGCAGGGTCGGCGCCAGCAGCAGCGGCATCAGCGGCAGAATGCGCTTTTTGCCATAGAGCCATTTGCTGGCGTAGTAGAAGAGCAGGGTGAGGGCGAAACAGATCAGCCCGAGCAGGGTATCAGACATGACGGCGACTCCGGCGGGCCAGTTTCAGTTCGAGGCGGTAGACCCGATCCACCACCAGCGCGGTAGTGCCAAGCACTAGCGTGGTGCTCACCAGCAGCACCACCATGATGCGCCACCCCTCCTGCAACAATAGATCCTGATAGTTGACCACCGCAACTACGGCGGGCACGAAGAAGAGCAGCATCTCGGCCAGCAGCCAGCGAGCCCCCGCGCTGAACCACTCGGCCTTGACCACTCCGAGCAGGATGCAGGCCAGCAGCAACAGCATGCCTGTGAGGTTGGCGGGCAGCGGCAGATGGAGGGTACGCACCGCGGTATCGGCCAGCAGCCAGATGGCTGCCAGCAACACAATCTGGAAGGGAGTCTGTAACCAGCGCAAGCAGAGGGCTTTCATGATCATCGTCTTTCTGTGAACCGGCTCACAGTATAGAGTTGAGCAAAACCTGCCAGAAATGAATTAAAATTATCAAATTCATGCCACATAGGCATACTTCATCCCGTACCCGCCAACACGAGTCGAGAGAGTCCATGGATATTCGCGCCCTGCGCTATTTTGTCGAACTGGTGCGGGAAAAAAGCTTCACCCGCGCCTCTGAAAAGCTGTTCGTCACCCAACCCACCATCAGCAAGATGATCCGCAATATCGAAGAGGAGCTGGGTCAACCCCTGCTCAACCGGGAAGGGCGCCGCTTCACCCTGACCGACAGCGGCCAGGTGCTGTTCAACCGTGCCCAGACCATCTTGGCGGAGATGCAGCAGCTGGAGGCCGAACTGGCGGATCTGCAGAGCCTGCAACACGGTCGCCTCACCCTTGGCATTCCCCCCATGGTAGGTCACGTCTATGCGGATCTGATCCGCGCCTACCGTACCCGCTATCCCAAGGTGGAGCTGACCCTGGTGGAGTACGGCGGTCGTCGCATCGAACAGGCGGTGCTGGAGGGGGAGCTGGATCTCGCCATCACCATGCTGCCGACCAAAGAGGGGGGTGCCCTCAGCGCGCTGGAGCTGGATCAATACCCGATCCGGGTAGTGCTGCCTAATCAACCCCGCTGGCATGGCGAGGCGCCGCTGCGGCTGGAATCCCTGCAGGAGGAGCCCTTCCTGCTCTATACCCAGGCGTTTACCCTGAGCGAGCGGCTGGAGCAGGCGTGTCAGGAGGCGGGCTTTGTGCCGCAGGTGGCGGCGCGCAGCAGCCAGTGGGATTTTCTCACCGCCATGGTACGCAGCGGCATGGGGGTCGCCTTCTTGCCGGAGCCGGTATGCAACCGGCTGACCCCGGATGGTCTGGTGCTGCGGCCGCTGGAGCCCGAATTGAGCTGGCGACTCGGGGTGATCTGGCCGAGCGAGCGCTATCTCTCCCGCACCGCCGAGGCCTGGCTGGCCCTCTGCCGCCAGCGGCAGGCACCTCAGTAATCGCCGAAGCGATCGGTCTGCGGATTGTAGAAGTAGGGGCGGTAATCGAAGCTGATCCCGTCGAGGAAGGGGTTATCCAGTCGCAGCAGTCGGCGTTGGGAGAGCTTGGCAAAGGCGATGGCCTGGCCAAAGCTCTTGCGCCACAGCGCCTGTAGCGAGCCATCCTGCCACGCCAGCTGCAACCCCCGCTCGACCCGCTTGAGCGCCTCGCGATTGTTGGGATTGGTGTAGAAAACCCGGGGCAGCGGGTAGTAGATCAACAGTGCGTCATCCACCAGCAGATCCGTCATCTCCTTGTGGGTCAGCTGCTCGCTGCGCAGCTCGCTCACCCCGCGGCAGAAGAGATCGAAGCGACCCCGCGCCACCATCTTGAACAGCTTTTCGTACCCCTCCACTTCCACCACCTCCATCCCGGCGTAACGCAGGATATCCACATCCAGCCACCCCTTGCCCTGACCGAAGGTAAACTGCCGCAGCCCCTTGAGGTCAGTCACTTTGCTCACCGCCGCCTTTTGCTGCGGGCTGACAAAACAGATGCGGTAGCTGACGATCCCCAGATGGATGGGAAAACGGACATAGGCAAGCCCCAGATCCTCGCGGGTGCTGCTGTAGCTGTCCATCACAAAGAGGTTGGGATAGCTGTCGAGCTGCATGCTGAGCCGCTCGCGCGCCTTGGTCATGGGCGGCGCAGGCTCCAGCAGATAGTCGCCAAACTGGTCGCGGGTCTTGTCGAGGGCGAGCCGCAGCAGCTCCCGATCATAAGTGGTACGCGGATCCCGCTCGCTCTCCGGGCTGATATGGGTAAACCGGGTGGCCGCCTGTCCGGTCAGCGACAACATGCAGAGCAGAGCGGCGGCCAGCAGATGCAGGGGTGACATAAACCGCGCCTTGGCTGAAGGGGTACTTTCAGTGTAGCCCTGAGCGTGGCCGCCCCACCTTGGCGCTGCCTGTGTGAGGATAAGCAACACGACAAACAGGGGGACGCGGGCAGATATCCTCACGAGTCACATCGCCTCCGGGCCACCACCGGCCCGGAGAGCAGGTTCACACCGTGCCCGGCACTACTCTTCGCCGATGGGAGCGGCGATCCACTTCATCAGCGTCAGCATATCCTGCGGCGCCACACCGACCGAGAGACCGCGCTTGCCGCCGCTCACCAGGATCTCGTCAAATTGCATGGCCGAGTCGTCGAGCACAGTGGGCAGCAGTTTCTTCTGGGCCAGCGGGCTGATGCCACCCACCTTGTAACCGGTCAGCTTCTCCGCTTCCGCCGGTTTCATCATCTCCACCTTCTTGAGACCAGTCGCCTTGGCCAGCTGCTTCAGACTGCACATACCGGATGAGGGAACGATGGCCACCACCGCCTGCTTGTCGTGATGGGCGACCAGAGTCTTGAACACCTGCGCCTCCGGCAGCCCGAGCTGGGTCGCGGCATGCTTGCCGAAATCGTCGTGGGCTTCGCACTCGTAGGGGTAGAGCTTGTGGGGGATTTTGAGCTTCTTCAGCAGGTTGATGGCAGGAGTCATGATGGTTGCCTTGAATCGAATCGCATAAAAACAAGGCCAAACAGTCTGCGCCTCACTCTGGGGTGATGCAAGGGGGATGGTAGTTGCAAGGGCCATTGACTGGCCGCTATACCATGCACGCTGGCGGCGAGCGACCAGAAGACTTGACCAAACAGAGTCCAAACGGGTATTGCTTTAACCCTTTGCCGCCGCCACAACCCATACCGCAGGAGCCCATATGCAACTAACCCCACCCCAACCGCCTCAGGACGATGAGATCGAAGCGCTGCGCATTGGCCTCTCCGGCTTCAACACGGGTCACGCCGGTACCCATCTGCGCGAGCGGATCGCCAGCTTTATCAAGGATAAAGAGGGTAAGGTACACGGCGGCATCATCGCCGACATCAAGTGGGGCTGGCTGCATGTCGACTGGCTCTGGATCGACGAAAGCATCCGCCGTGACGGCTGGGGCGGCCGCCTGCTCGGCGCCATGGAGCAGTACGCCCAAAGCAAGGGCATCAGCAACTACCATCTGGAAACCACCAGTTTTCAGGCCCTCCCCTTCTACCAGAAACAGGGCTACGAGGTCTTTGGCCAGCTGCCCGATATGCCGCCGGGGCATATCAGTTACTTCCTGAAAAAGCAGTCATAAGCCGATGAGCAGCCGCAACAGCCCTGCAATAGACAAGGCGCCGGGTAGCAGGAGTTTCTCCTTCTACAGACGCCTTGCCTTGCTCTTTGCGCTGCTTGCAACCAGCTCCAGCGTCCTAGCCCTGTCACTACACGATCTGGATCCGGCATTTGAGCGGTGCGAAGCGATCAAGTCACAACACAGCGCCACACTACCCGCGAAAAGCGACCCCTTCTGGTCACTGGAGAAAGCACAGCAGGCGACCGTGCTGATCTATCTGCATGAGAAAAGCATGGAGCGCTGCACCGCAGCAGAGGTCGATGCGCTGGCGCTCAAGGCGTTCCATCAGGCGGTAGCGGGAGACCGTAGTTTTCTCGACACCCTGATCAAGGCGAGAACCACCACGCTCACTCCCGCCCAGCAAGCTCAGTTGCAGCAAGTCGGCCAAGCAGAGCTGGATAGATTGGCCGGGATGAAGGAATTTGCTCAGCCTTTCTCGCTGACGGCTTCCCTCAAGCAACTGGGCAGCGCAGCCCCATAGACACCATCAAGCAGGAAGCACGATGCAGCTCACTACCGTTGCCAACACCCAGATCGTAATCCGCCCATTCGAGCCGAGCGATGCTGACGAGTTTGTCCGCGCGGCCCACGAATCCATCGAGGCGGTCGGCCAATGGATGAGCTGGTGCTCCCGTTCATTTACTCGGGAGAGCGCGCTGGAGTGGTTTGCCAGCTGCGAGCAGGATTTTGCGGCGGGACGCGCCTTTGACATGGGCATCTTCTGCGCCACCACCGGCCAACTGCTGGGTGGCGCAGGAATCAACCAGCTGTCACCCCATCATCGCTACGGCAATATCGGTTACTGGGTACGTCAATCCCGCCAAGGCTGTGGTATCGCCCGACAGGCGGTCGCCCTGCTCCGTGACTTTGGCTTTCAGCAGTTGGGACTATTTCGGCTGGAGATCGTGATGGGAATCGGCAACAGCGCCAGCGAAGCGGTTGCCATTGCCGCCGGGGCTACCTTTGAGTGCCGGGCTAGAAATCGCATCTTCCTACATGGCCAGCCTTTTGATGCGCATATCTATTCGCTTGTTCCTACCGCCAGTATTCTGCCTACGGTTATAACGTGATTTAACCGTCTTTTTATCAACAACATGAAATATCACCTGAACTTAAAATCACTATAGTCATATCGGATATTATCAGCCCACAACAACCATAAAACAGCAGCGCAGACAAATAGAAACCACTCGAATTAATTTCTAAAAAAACATAACAAAGTATCTTCCAAGTTTAATATGAACCTCCTCACACTTCCGAAAACAAAGTCTTATTAAAATCTTGGAATATATATACACTTTATAAACTCACTTAATCCTATTAGCCTGTAAGGTATGTCATGTATAACCAATTAACTGATTTAGATGAATTATTGTCAAAAGTGAAGAGCAGATTTTCAAAGGAGTATTTGAGAGAAGCTATAACATCTTATAGATCTGGCGCATATCGAGCAGCAGTTACATCAACATGGATCTCTATTTGTGTTGATGTAATCGAGAAGACGCGAGAACTTGCACTAGGTGGCGATGCAGAAGCAATAAAAATTGAGAAAAGGTTAGGAAATATAACGCCTAATGATTTCAAAAGTATGCTTGATTTTGAGAACGATGTGCTGCGTATTGCATATGAAGACCTAGGATTAATCTCGTTAATTGAAAAGACGCATCTAGAGCGAATAAAAGAAGATCGAAATATTTGTGCTCACCCGACCTTTTCATTAGATGGTGCCCAATTTATCCCTCCCCCTGAAATGGTACGTTCATATATATTTCAAGCATCAGCCTATCTATTAAATCAGCCGCCGATAAAAGGAAAGTCAATCCTTGGTAGCATTTACAGTTTAATTACTAGCGAATCATTCCCTGAAGAATCAGAAAAAGCATTTATTGTTCTTAAAGCTGACCAATATCTTGGCAGAGTAAAAGACTCCGTATATAGAAACGTCACAATAATATTATTTAAAAGACTATTCAAAGACACCGCTCCATTGAGTTTTTCTCTAATGCGCAAAATAACCTCTGCGTTATCCTCTATAGAAAGACTAAATTCAACTGAGTATGTAACCACATGTAGGGAAAAGCTTACAGACATCTTATCCAACACAGATGATAACAATCTAAAAAGATTCATAGTTATCACTTCAATCAAGCCAGACTTATGGAGTTATATTAGTGAAGCTATAAAGAAAAGAGTGGAACAAACAATAAAAGTAATGGAAGTGACATCGTTGATTGAATATCGACTAACTAAAGCAAGTGAAAACATTGAAGATGTAAAATCATACTTTATTTCAGCTATCGCAGGGAAAACGGATGATGAATTAAAAAAATTGGTTAAAGAGTCGCCCTCCCCATTATTAGTAAACAAGGCTATAAATATTTTTGTAGAGTCTGGAAGCTTTGTTTCAGCGTATAATAATGGTGTTAATATTCTTCTCCATCATGGTGAATTCATAGACGATGATGGTTTGAAGCTTGTTTTTGAAAAATCGCTCAGCAGCTCTTGGAGGGGAATAAATCAAATTCTTAATGCTGGTGGCATTGGTGATGTATTTGCTGAACTTTACTTAAAAACGAAATGTAAGGTATTAAACCATAAGAAGTTATGGAAAGACTTCTGTGAGGAATTAAATGAAAAAGGGTTTGAATATCCACCTCTTGATGCACTAATGACCACTGATGGGCTCATCATAATAGACCCCGTAGATGCCTAGTACCACAGGGGGCAATGAACGAAGTGAAGTGCACCTCTCGTCACAATAGCGGAGCAATGCGCTCCGCTTATTGCACCCTACGCAGGCTACATAGCCACCAGCAGCCACCCCTTGCCCCAAATCGGCCATTGCTAATGGTCGCAATGACCCACCCGATAAGCTGACCCGCACTCACGATTTTTGCACTGGCGAAACGATATCAAGAATCATCGTCGCACCAACGAAACAATCCTGTTGCAGCAAACAAAGCAAAGCGGCAAGCAGTGGCGGGGATCTGCCCCTCCGATCTGCTTGCCGCTGTCTGTTACCGCAGGTGTAAACGTCGTTAACGACCCAAAAACGGCTCCCAGTCTTTAAACACCGGCTGCAACCCCGCCTGCCGCACGGCGGCGGCCACTTCCCCCACCGGGCGGTCGTCGTGGATAGCAAACTGCTCCAGTTCCTCTGCATCCCCCTCGGCATAGCCACCCGGCTGGGTGCGCGACTCGGCCGACATCTGGGTGATACCAAGGCGCACCGCGCCGTTGCGAAAGGTGGCCGACTCGCGGGTGGAGAGCGACAAGTCCAGCGTGGGCGAGAAGAGGCGCCAGGCGCAGATAAGCTGGGCCAGCTGGCGATCCGACATGATGACGGAAGGCTCCAGCCCGCCGGTGCAGGGGCGCAGGCGCGGAAAGGAGAGCGAGTAGCGGCTCTGCCAGTGGTGACGCTCAAGCCAGCTCAGATGCTCGGCAACAAAGTAGCTGTCGGCGCGCCAGTCCGAAGAAAGACCGATGAGCGCCCCCAACCCGATTTTGTCAATACCGGCGCGGCCCAGCCGATCCGGCGTGGCGAGGCGCCACGCGATGTCCCGCTTGTTGCCGCGCAGATGGTGGCGGGCGTAGGTGGGGGCGTGATAGGTCTCCTGATAGACCATGACGGCGTCGAGGCCGAGGGTTTTCAGCTCGGCATATTCGGCCTGCGAGAGGGGCTGTACCTCCATCCCCACCGTGCTGAAGTGGCGGCGGATGATGGGCATCACCTCGCGAAAATAGGCGAGCCCCACCTTGTGCTCGTGCTCGCCGGTCACCAGCAGCACGCTGTCAAAACCGCGCGCCTTGATGGCCAGACACTCGCGCTCTATCTCCTCTGCATTCAGGGTCTTGCGCTTGAGGCGGTTGCTCATGGAGAAGCCGCAGTAGGTGCAGTCGTTGGCGCACAGGTTCGACAGATAGAGCGGCACATAGAAGCCGATGGTGTTGCCAAAGCGCTGGCGGGTCAGCCGCTCGGCCTCGGCCGCCATCTGCGGCAGATAGGCTTCGGCGGCTGGGGAGATCAGCGCCATAAAATCGCTCAGGGTGCGGCGGGGGGCGCTCAGGGCTCGCGCTACATCGGCGGCCGTTTTGGCGCGGATCTGCATGCCGATATCGTCCCACTCCAGCTCCTGCCAGCGGTCGATAAAGGAAGGCTCCTTAGCCCTCACCCCCGGCGCCCTCACCCCCAGCCCCTCTCCCAGAGGGAGAGGGGGGCAAACCTCTGGCTGCCCTTGGGGCAAGGGGGAGATGTTCATGGTCGCCCCTGTTTCATGACTCATAACGCCCCCAGAAAATCGGTCAGCGGGCTGGAGGCTTGGGCCTGCAGGGCGCGCGCGCCAAGGCCAGCTTCATAGGCGCTGCGACCGGCGGTGCAGGCCAGAGCAAAGGCGCGGCCCATGGCAATCGGGTCGCCACTCACCGCGATGGCTGTGTTGACCAGCACGGCATCGGCGCCCAGTTCAAAGGCAGCGGCCGCATGGCTCGGCGCACCGATCCCCGCGTCCACCACCACAGGCACATTGGCCTGCTCGACGATGATGGCGAGAAACTCCCGGGTCACCAGCCCCTGATTGGAACCGATGGGGGCGCCCAGCGGCATCACGGCGGCGCAGCCCACCTCTTCCAGCCGTTTGCAGAGCACGGGGTCGGCGCCGCAGTAGGGCAGCACCACAAAGCCCTCTTTCACCAGCTGCTCGGCGGCTTTCAGCGTCTCGATGGGATCGGGCAACAGATAACGGGGATCGGGGTGGATCTCCAGCTTCAGCCAGTTTGTGCCCAGCGCCTCGCGGGCGAGATGGGCGGCAAACACCGCCTCGGCGGCGGTCTTGGCGCCTGAGGTGTTGGGCAAGAGCTTGACCCCGAGTTGTAGCAAGGGGCTCAGGATATCGTCGTGGGCCTTGCCCGGTTCGAGCCGCTTGATGGCCATGGTGACCAGTTGGGAGCCACTCGCCTCGATGGCGGCGGCCATCAGATCCGGGCGGGCAAACTTGCCGGTGCCGGTAAAGAGGCGCGATGAGAAGGTGTGATCGGCAATTGTCAGCATGTCAGCCTCCTGCCACTGCTATAAGAAGAGATGAGGCCCCGCCGCAAGGCTGAACGCTCGAAGATGGGACTGTGAGCATCATGGGTCAGCCTCCCGCAATGGCGGTAAAGAGGTGAAGTTCATCCCCGTCATTGAGACGGGTCTCGGCCCAGCGGCCACGGGGCAGCACGGCGCCGTTGAGGGCTACCGCCACTCCCTGTGGATTAACGTCTTGCGCCGCCAGCAGGTCGGCCACGCTCTGCCCTGCCGCCAGCGACTGGGCTCTATCGTTGAGTCGAATGGTCAAGGTCATGGGGTGATCTCCTTATCGTGTGTCGGGCATCGGCGCTGCCCACAGACCGGGCAATCGGGATCGGGGGCCAGCGTGAGGGTCTGCCACTGATGGGTCAACGCATCGAAGCGGCGCAATGTGCCAGCGACCGGGCTCGGCATCCCGAGCAGCAGTTTCAGTGCCTCCAGCGCCTGCAAAGAGCCCATCACCCCCACCAACGGGCCGGTGACGCCGCTGGTCTCACAGCGCTCGGCGATTTTTGTATCCAGCGGATAGAGGCAGGCGTAGCAGGCGTGCTCACTGCTGGTGCGCGCCATCAGCTGCCCCTGCCACCCCACTGCGGCGGCGGAGATCCACGGCTTGCCCTGAGCCACGCAGGCGGCGTTGATGGCCTGGCGGGTGGCGAGGTTGTCACAGCAGTCGATCACCAGATCTACCTCGGCCACAAACTCCGGCAGGCTGGCGGCATCGAGTCGCTGGTTGATGGCGATCAGCTCCACCAGCGGGTTGTGGGCGGCCAAGCGCTCGCGGGCCAGCTCCGCCTTGGAGTGGTTGACTGCCTCGCTATCGAACAGGATCTGGCGCGGCAGATTGCTGGAGTCCACCGTATCGCCATCGGCCAGCCACAAGGTGCCGACCCCGGCCCCGGCCAGATAGAGGGCCAGCGGCGAGCCGAGCCCGCCGAGGCCGACGATCAGCACAGATTTATCCTTAAGCCGCGCCTGCCCCGCCTCCCCCACTTCCGCCAGCATCAGCTGGCGGCCGTATCTCAGATACTCTTTATCACTAAGAGAAGCAGCATCAGAGCACATGTTCTGCCTCCCGTATAACGGTGGCCGAGCGTGGCTCATCCCCCGCCCCCACGGCCGCGAGCAGCCGTTCGGTCGCCCCCTGCCAGTCGTCGCTGGCAGTGATGGCCGAGACCAGCGCGATACTGCCGACCCCGCTTGCCTTGACCGCCGCCACCCGCTCCTCGCTGATGCCGCCGATGGCCACCGTCGGCCACTCCGCCATCAGGGCGCGGTATCGATGCAGCCGCAGCAGCCCCTGCGGGCGCGAAGGCATCGTCTTGGTGTTGGTCGGAAAGATATGACCCAGCGCAATATAGGAGGGGGCCAGCTCGCGGGCCCGCATCAGCTCGAAGTAGCCGTGGGTGGAGATGCCAAGGCGTAGCCCGGCCGCCTGAATGGCAGCGAGATCGGCGGTCTCCATATCCTCCTGCCCCAGATGCACGCCCCAGGCGCCCGCCTCGATGGCCTGCTGCCAGTAGTCGTTGATAAAAAGCCGCACCCCATAACGGCGACCGAGCGCTACCGCATCGCGAATGGCCGGTGCCACCTGAGCGGCGGGCAGATTCTTGATCCGCAGCTGAATGGTCTTGACCCCCTGCCCCAGCAGGCGGCGCAGCCACTTGACCGAGTCGACCACCGGATAGAGGCCGAGGTTGTGTTCGGTGGCGGCAAAGGGGCCATCCGGCAGGCGGGCACTGCTTGTCTGATAAAGTCCGAAGCGGCGATCGAGCATTGAGCCCGCCAAGACGGCGCGGGGGAAGTGGGCAAGATCGGCGGGCCAGCCAAGATGGGCGATGGGGCCGGGGCCCGCGCCCACTCCTTGCGCTGCCGCCAACCCCTGTTGCAGGTAGGCACGCGCCAGGGTGATGGCGTCCTCCACCGGATAATCCTGCGCCACCACGGCGGCGATGGCGCTGGCGTAGCAGCAACCGGTGCCGTGACCGTGGCGGGTATTCATGCGCGGCGCCGCCAGCCAGAATTCGCGGGTCTCGTCCTGGTAGTAGTCCAGACACAGCTCCCCGCTCCACTCCAGATGGCCCCCCTTGACCAGCACGGCGCGGGCGCCGAGTTCACGCAGACGGCGGGCGGCGAGACGCACCAGTTCGGGGCTGCTGACCGGCAAGCCAGTCAGTGCTTCCAATTCGGGGCCGTTGGGGGTGATCAAGGAGAGGCGCGGCAACAACTGCTCGCGCACCGCTTCCAGCATATTGGGCTCCGCCATCGGGGTGCCGGTGCTGGCAATGGCCACCGGGTCGTAGACCACGAAGGGGGCCGGGGTGGCTGCCAGTCGGCGGGCCAGCACCTCGACATGAAGCCGGGTCGGCAGCAGGCCAATCTTGATGGCGGCGGGCGGCAGATCGACACCGAGGGCGTCGATCTGGGCGGTGAAGGTCTGCATCAGCACGGGGTCGACCATCTTCACCGCCACCGAGTTCTGGGCTGTGATGGCGGAGATGACCGAGCAGCCGTGCACACCGAGGTCGTGCAATGTGTGCAAGTCGGCCTGAATGCCGGCGCCACCGCCGGAGTCGGATCCCGCTATAGTCCAGACCACTGGGCGAGAGTCGGTCACGGGCGACAGATCGGCGGGGCTGACAGCCCCGCTTGCGCTGCTCACGCCTCCTCCCCTGCGGCCTGTTTCAGCACCGCCGCCTGATGGTAGATCTCGCCACCGGTCTCCTTGAAGGTCTCTGCCATGCGGGCCATGCCGCTCTCCACCTCGGCCACTACCTGCTCCTGCTGG
This sequence comes from Aeromonas sp. R9-2, assembly GCF_040908025.1. Taxonomy (NCBI): domain Bacteria; kingdom Pseudomonadati; phylum Pseudomonadota; class Gammaproteobacteria; order Aeromonadales; family Aeromonadaceae; genus Aeromonas; species Aeromonas sp. R9-2. The sequence continues at coordinate 96,870 of NZ_JBFOCX010000007.1, read as the reverse complement.
CCATCCATGCCGACCAGCTTGATCTCCACCGCTTCAAGCTTTGCGGCATAGTCACGCACATCCTGAGTGATCTTCATGGAGCAGAACTTGGGCCCGCACATGGAGCAGAAGTGGGCCACCTTGCCGGACTCCTGCGGCAGGGTCTCGTCGTGGTAGGCGCGGGCTGTGTCGGGGTCGAGCGCAAGATTGAACTGATCCTCCCAGCGGAACTCGAAACGCGCCTTGGACATGGCGTTATCGCGGATCTGAGCGCCCGGGTGGCCCTTGGCAAGGTCAGCAGCGTGGGCGGCGATCTTGTAGGTAATCAGCCCCTGTTTCACATCCTCCTTGTTGGGCAGCCCCAGATGCTCCTTGGGAGTGACGTAGCAGAGCATGGCGCAGCCGTACCAGCCGATGAGCGCGGCACCGATGCCGGAGGTGAAGTGATCGTAACCCGGTGCAATGTCGGTGGTGAGCGGGCCCAGGGTATAGAAAGGCGCCTCGTGGCAGTGCTCCAGCTGCTCGGTCATGTTGCGCTCGATCATGTGCATCGGCACGTGGCCGGGGCCCTCTATCATCACCTGAACGTCGTACTCCCACGCGATCTTGGTCAGCTCGCCAAGAGTGCGCAGCTCGGCGAACTGGGCCTCGTCGTTGGCGTCATAGACGGAGCCCGGACGCAGACCATCGCCCAGCGACAGGGCCACGTCATAGGCGGCGCAGATCTCGCAGATTTCGCGGAAGTGCTGGTAAAGGAAGTTCTCCTTGTGGTGGGAGAGGCACCACTTGGCCATGATGCTGCCGCCGCGCGACACGATGCCGGTGAGGCGCTTGGCGGTCATCGGCACAAAGCGCAGCAAGACACCGGCGTGGATGGTGAAGTAGTCCACCCCCTGCTCGGCCTGCTCCAGTAGGGTGTCACGGAACAGCTCCCAGGTGAGGTCTTCGGCGATGCCGTTGGTCTTTTCCAGCGCCTGATAGATGGGCACGGTACCGATGGGCACCGGGCTGTTGCGCAGGATCCACTCGCGGGTCTCGTGGATATAGCGGCCGGTGGAGAGATCCATCACGGTGTCGGCGCCCCAACGGGTCGACCAGACCAGCTTCTCCACCTCCTCTTCGATGCTGGAGGTGACCGCCGAGTTGCCGATGTTGGCGTTGATCTTCACCAGAAAATTGCGGCCGATGATCATCGGCTCCGCTTCCGGGTGGTTGATGTTGCTGGGGATGATGGCGCGACCGGCGGCCACCTCATCGCGCACAAATTCGGGGGTGATGTTCTGGGGCAAACGGGCACCAAAATCACGGCCCGGATGCTGGGTGCGCAACAGTTCAGAGCGCACCCGCTCGCGACCCATGTTCTCGCGGATGGCGATAAATTCCATCTCGGGAGTGATGATGCCGGCACGGGCGTAGTGGAGCTGGGTGACCCGGCGACTTGGCTTGGCGCGGCGCGGCTTTGGCAGATGCTCAAAGCGCAGGTGATCCAGCCCCTCGTCGGCCAGCCGCTCCTGAGTGAAGGTGGAGCTGAGCCCCGGCAGTTCGTCGGTGTCATCCCGCTCCAGCACCCAGTTCTCCCGCAGGCGCGGCAGGCCGCGGCGCACGTCGATGGCGACCCCCTCCTCCCCGTAACGGCCCGAGGTGTCGTAGACCGGCACCGGCTCGTTGGGCTCGAACCGGGGATCTTCTTTGGTGCCGCCGACGAAGGTGTCGGCCAGCTGGATCTCCCGCAGGGGGACCCGGATATCGGCGCGGGAGCCTTCGATAAAGATGCGGCGGGAGTTGGGGTGAGCCATCCCCTTGAGGCTATCGATAAAGGCCTGAGCGCTGGAGCGCTGCTCGCGGCGGCTGGATTTGGTGGTATCAGATACAGAAGTAGACATAGCAAAACTCACATTAACTGGTTGAAGTTATGGGTATTTGCTTGTCTGGAGTTCGAGGAGAAGATGAACTTGCGGCGGGGTGTTTATCTCGGGAGGGAGTGCGCGCGGGATGGATCTCCGCGCTGCTGTACTGCCCCTTCCCGCTCTCTGCACGCTGCGGGCAAGGCGCCCCACGTGCTGGAAAACCGGACGGGACAGACTCCCTCCTGTGCGCCCTGACCCATCAAGGGTGATCCCTTCGATAAGCGGAAGAGGCTTGTCCCTCCTCCGGCGCGGTAACCCGCAAGTTACCCTTGTTCCCTTCGCAGGTTTTAACCTGATCAGGTTCCACGGATCCCGAATTAACGGTCTCAGCTTCGCGTCGTTCGACGGTCAGCACTCCGACAAGATGGCGCCAGTATAAGGGGGAAAATCTAAAGCACAAGCCGTTAACAATCTGGCCAACACGCCTCTTTCAACAAATGAGTGAACAATGCCTCGCCACGGAGCCACCCCAAACAAAGGTCAAACCTGCGTTGGCATCACCTTGGCAAGCCATAGCTTCCCGCAGTGATCATGCTGGGACAATAGGAGAAAAAGAGGGAAAGTCGAGGGACACAGAGCAAGAGCCGCGTCTTGCGCAGAACAGAAACAGGCCCCTATGAAAGGGGCCTGCGAGTGAGGTTATTGAACCGGCACTATGGTCAGGGATACGTTGCCAAACCCTTCGTTGGCAAGGGCCTCACTGTCCAGATCCACACCGGTCAGGGCCACACCTTCAGCAGAGGCGTTACGCAACTGGGCAGAGGCCTCGGAACGGGTCTGGGGCTGACCGATTTCGATATCGCCGGCGAACTGGCTTTCGGCATAGAAGTCACCGGTCACCGCCGAACGGATCGGGCGCAGCACACGACCCAGGTTATTCTGCATGGTCGACAAACCATACTCGCTGATGGTCCAGTTCCAGTCCCACCACTTCACTTCACCCGGGATATAACGCTTGTCCCACTGGTAGCGAATGCTGCTCGCCTTGTCGCGGAACGGGCCGACGGCAAAGGTGTGCTCCCAGGTCGGACGATTCTCAGGATGGGTATACCAGGCATTGCCGCCCCAACGCAGGAAGCCCTTCATGGTCAGGTCATAATTGACCTCGGCCTTGAACTCGTAGGGGTAGGAGATGTTGGACTTGTAGAGGGCAACCCGCACCGGCAGGCTGGAGTGAGGCGGCACCGTGGGACGCGCTTCAACCGAGACGGTCTCGGTCGTCGAGCCTCCTTTCTGGGAGGCCCAGCTCTGGCTCGCTGCAATCTCGATGGCTAGTTCAGTTTCCCCCACCAACGGCCACTGAAACTTGTTCTTGGTGGTCACCTTCTCGCTCAGGCTGTAGGTGTCGGTCTTCGACCAGTTGGTGGCCTTGTCGTACTTCAGGGTCACCACCACCTGCTGGGGCAGGTCGGTGTAGTTGGTCGCATTGGCCGTGATGGTCTTGACCAGCTGCTTGCCGCTCTCGGTGACCTGACCATGGCTGAAGGAGTCGGGTTCCAGAGTATATGAGAAGTTGCTTACCTTGATGGAGCTCTTCTCCCCGCAACGATATCCGGAGCAGCCGCCGTCATTATTTCCCTTTATCAGCCAGCCATCGCCAACCCGGGTAACATCCATATCTTCCCCGACATATGGGCTATGATTCCCACCCACCCAGGCGTATCCCAAATAATGGGCGAGATAACTGACCGGCTTGATAAAATAATCATTGTCGTGAACAAGCCGCCATTGCACATCGACCTCATCACCTGCCGGAATATTCCAGTCAGAGAGTGTTGGTATTTCTCCGGAAACAGGTGAATTGGGATAACACCAGGTTTCTCCGGCAGTGCCCTGTTTGATTTCGCCATTATATCCCGGCCCCATAATCACCCAGCGATCCGCCAGCCCGGTGATCTGCCACTGCCCCATGCGGCTGACCAGATTACCCTTGATACTCATGGCTTCATCGCGGGTCAGAGGACGATAACCACTGGCACAGAGGCCCGTCCCAAGACCCGCCCACTTGACCTGATCAGGGTAGACAGGTTCAGCCGCCTGCACCTGAGCGAGCATCAATGAAGACGCCAAAAACGCCAGATTAGCGGTAATTATTCTATTCATCATTTATCCCTCTTTCAGACATACGATAATTGTTATTGTGTAGAAATATCCTTTTTCATTTGACAGGTATGGACTCCGACAAAACCTGACACAAATAAAATAAACCACCAAAAAAAATCCATGACAAACAAAATAATGGTGATACAGGAAAATAATTAGAGCGATGACTTTATTGAGGAATAAATCATAAATATTGTGACAGTCATTATTTAATGGCTGCCACAATATGGTGAAACCATATTAAATAAGAAGATGCTGAATTACTCTTCCGGATTGATCACTTCAATTCCCTGCAATATTCCATCCGCCGAACGGATCAATACCAGCTCGCTCCCGCCATGCAGATCGGCGGCCGAACCGTTGACCCAGCGCACCTGCGGATTGAGTGGCACAGTGCCCAGGGTGGCCAGGGTGAGCTGCCGATCATCGAAGGATTGCAGGCGATCTTGCGCCCGCTGCCAGGGCTGATTGGCCCGCGGGGCTCTGGCGGCCAGCAGCTCAATCCGGGTGGCAACGCCATCGGCCACCAGCAGGGCGAGCTGGTCGCCGGGTTTGAGTGGCTGCGGCCAAATCTCCCCCTGCCGCCAGATGGCGGCACTGCCCTGCTCCACCTCGGCCCCCTGAAATTGCAGGCGGATGCCGTCGCTGTGCTCCAGCTCCACCAGCCACAATTCATCGGCTCCCGCCTGCGCCGCCCAGAGCGGCACACCCAGCATCCATGCACACCACTTTCTCGATTGTTCCATCTTCGTTCGTCCCTGAACAAAAAGCCCATGCTGGACAAGCATGGGCTTCATTCGGGAGCATTTCTAATCGGAACGCAGAGATCGGATCAGTCATCCTCGCGGCAGCGGCTCAGGCGCATGCCGTCAAACTTGCACTCCAGCTCCAGCCAGCGCCCTTCGAACGGCGCCAGACTGTTGTCCGAGGCGGTGTAGCCCCAGATCCGCCCCCCTTCCACCGGCCCCTCCAGATCCATCTCGTCCTTGTCATCTTCGTCGAGGGCTTCAACCTTGCGCACATAGCGCACGCCGTTCTCAACCACCCCCTTCATCTCGACCCAGGTACCGCCGAGATCATCTTCGTTGAGCCAATCCTTGAAGCGGGTCTGGTCGTCGATCACGAACGGCATGCCATTGACCATCAACTGGCCAAGCTGCCAGGTAGTGCGGCCGGTCAGTTTGAATTCGGTCGCCTGTGCGGTGCCAAGTGGCAACAAGATAAGCAGCAGGAGGGCGCAGAGAGACTTCTTCATCAGGGATCCTCGGGGTTACACTGGCAAACAGGATGCCGAATCCGGTGTGAAAAGAGCGTGAAACGCTCGCCAACCAGGAGAGCAAAGCATGAAGATTTTGGTAGTGGAAGACAATCCTCAGGTGGCGGAAACCATCATGGATTATCTGGAGCTGGCCGGTCACCGCCTCGATTGTGCCTATCACGGTCAGGCGGCGCTGCAACTGCTGGAGGAGCAGCGTTTCGACGTCATCATCATGGATGTGATGATGCCGCGCCTCGATGGCCTCAGCACGGTAGCGCGCCTGCGCGAGCAGGGGATTGCCACTCCCGTGCTGTTTCTCACCGCCCGCGACAGCCTGGAAGACAAGCTGGCAGGCTTCAAGGCCGGTGGCGACGACTATCTGGTCAAGCCGTTCGCCATGGAGGAGCTGGAGGTGCGGCTGCAAGCCCTCAGCCTGCGCGGCCCGCGCGGCGATGTGGGAGCCATCAGCTTTGGCGATCTGACGGTCGATGTCGCCAGCGGCCGCGCCACCCGCGCCGGTGAACCGCTCAAGCTCGGCAAGATCCCGTTCCAGATCCTCGCCCTGCTGGCCCGCCGCGCCCCGGCCATCGTCAGCCGTCAGGAGGTGCTCGACACCGTCTGGGGGGACGAGGAGCCCGACTCCGATGCCCTGCGCAGCCATATCTACGCCCTGCGCAACGCGCTGGACAAGCCCTTCCCCACTCCCATGCTGGAGACCCTGCACGGTCAGGGCTATCGACTGGTGAGCGCATGAGCCTGCCGAGCCTGCGGCGCCGCCTGATCATGGCGCTAGGTGGTGCCGGGGTGGTGCTGCTGATCCTGCTCTCCGGCCTGATGCTGGTGGCCGAGGACAAGATGGAGGAGCTGAGCCTGCGCCACTGGCTGGAAGCCGAAGTAACCCGCTACAGCGATGACTGGCTGCGACTCGGCCCGGCTGCGGCGGCTCCGAGCCCCAGACAGTTCTCCAGCTACTGGACCGAGGCGGGCCGCCTGCCGAAATGGCTGAAGCCCTACCAGACCCCCGGCTTTTTCGAGCACCAGCTGGGCAAGGAGGACAAACACTTTCTGGTGGCCCGTCACCCCTCCGGCGAGGGACTGCTCTATCTGGTGTTCAACGACGACGCTGACGACTACCTCGACCCCTACGAAGACAAGCTGCATCTGGCGACCCGGCTGATCGGGGTGACCCTGCTGCTGGGCTGCCTCGGCTTCGGCATCTGGCTGGTGCGCCATATCACGGGGCCGCTGCAACGGCTGCAACAGAGGGTCGCCCACCTCACCCCGGATCAGGCGGATTTCGAACCCGACGCCCCCTGGCAGGAGCTGCGGGATATCGAGCTGGCGCTGCTGGCTGGCAAGCAGGAGGTGAGCGCAGTGTTCGCCCGCGAGCAGGAGTTCAGCCGCTTCGCCAGCCACGAGCTACGCACCCCCAACATGGTGATCCAGGGCTCGGCCGCACTGCTTGGCAAGGTGACAGATCTGCCCGCACCGGCCGCCCGCGCCACCACCCGCATCCGCGCCGCCGCCGACGAGATGGCGCTGCTCACCGAGACCTTCCTGCTGCTGGGCCGCAAGGAGGCTGTGGAGCGGCCGCTGCAACAGGTCACCCCGCTGATCCGTCAGGAGCTGGCCCGCCTCGCCCCGCTATTGCAGCGGGAGGCACTCGATATCCGGCTTAATCTGGACGAGAGCAGCGAAGTAAATGCCCCCCTCTCCCTGCTCGCCATTGCCCTCGGCAACCTGCTGAAAAATGCCCTGAGCTATGCCGAGGGACATATCGACATCGAGCTGTGCGGCCCGATGCTCACCATCAGCAACCCGACGGCGGCGGCGCCGGATCAGATCCTCGGCTACGGCTGTGGCCTCACCATCATTCAGCGCATCTGCGAGAAGCTGGGCTGGCAGATCGATACCCGGCTGGAAGATGGCGTATTTAGCGCAAGGCTGGCGATGATCACCAGCGAACCCACGAAGACATAGCCCCCTCATCCCCAGCCCTTCCCCCGTCTATTCAAAATAGTGGGAGAAGGGAGACAACAGACACTCCCCGACAAGACCGCTACCCACCAGCCAGATAGCAACAAGGCGCCCGAGGGCGCCCTGTTTCTATCTGACGGATGCAAGCCTGAGGCTCACTCCGCCGGTTTGTTCTTGCGGCTCGCCTTGAGTTCGAGGAACTCGATGATCTTGCCGGCCACATCCTTGCCGGAGGCGGCTTCCACACCTTGTAATCCGGGAGAAGAGTTGACCTCCAGTACCAGCGGGCCACGGGCGCTGCGCAGGATATCCACCCCCGCTACATCCAGCCCCATGATCTTGGCGGCCTGCACTGCGGTCGCGCGCTCTTCCGGGGTGATCTTGATCGCCTCGGCGGTGCCGCCACGGTGCAGGTTGGAGCGAAACTCCCCCGGCTGGGCCTGACGGCGCATGGCGGCAACCACCTTGCCGTTGACCACCAGACAGCGGATATCGGCGCCATTGGCCTCGCGGATATACTCCTGCACCAGAATGTTGTTGTTGGTCTGGATAAAGGCCTCGATCACGCTCTCGGCGGCTTTCTGGGTCTCGCAGAGCACCACGCCAATCCCCTGAGTTCCCTCCAGCAGCTTCACCACCAACGGCGCCCCGCCCACCATGGTGATGAGGTCGGGCACGTCGTGGGTGCTGTGGGCATAGCCGGTGATGGGCAGGCCGATACCGTGGCGGGAGAGCAGCTGCATCGCCCGCAGCTTGTCGCGGGAGCGGCTGATGGCCACCGAGCTGTTGAGGGCCATGGTGTTCATCATCTCGAACTGGCGCAGCACGGCGGTGCCGTAGGCGGTAATGCTGGCCCCGATCCGCGGGATCACGGCGTCATAACTTCCCAGCTCCCCACCCTCGTAGTGAATGGAGGGGTTGTGGGAAGCGATATTCATATAGCAGCGCAGGGTGTCGAGCACCTCTACCTGATGACCGCGCGCCTGTGCCACCTCGACCAGACGGCGGGTGGAGTAGTTTTTCGGCTCACGGGATAAAATGGCGATCTTCATGACAATTCCGCTAGAAGGCTGTGCCTGGGCAGGATGGGGCGGGAGAGTATAAGGTGCCACAGCGCCAAGACAACGCCAATTGTTTATCCTGACAACAAGACAAACCACGCCAAACCGCACGCGATCCTGTCACTTTGACCAACAGGTTAAACGGCGGCTCTGCGCAGGTTGTTCAACCGGTGCAAGGATGCCGCCGTTTCTCGTTAAAGATCAACCGGTGTCACGCGGGAGTCAGTTCAGGTTTGGCCCCAACCAGCGCTCGGCCTCGGCCAGCGTCATCCCCTTGCGAACGGCGTAATCTTCCACCTGATCTTGCTGGATCTGCGCCACCGCGAAGTATTTGCTCTCGGGATGGGAGAAGTACCAGCCCGATACCGCCGCCCCCGGCCACATGGCGTAGGATTCGGTGAGCTGCATGCCGATAGCATCCTCCACCTTCAGCAGCTCCCAGATGCTCCCCTTCTCGGTGTGCTCCGGGCAGGCCGGATAACCGGGGGCCGGGCGGATGCCCTGATAGTTCTCGCGAATGAGCTCCTCGTTGCTGAGGGCCTCGTCGGGAGCATAACCCCAATGTACCTTGCGCACCTGCTCGTGCAGATACTCGGCAAAGGCTTCGGCGAGACGGTCGCACACCGCCTGAATGAGGATGGCGTTGTAGTCATCGTGCTGCGCCTTGTAGGCCTTGGCGATGGCCTCCTCACCGATGCCGCCGGTCACCGCGAAGGCGCCGATCCAGTCGGGCTTGCCGCTCTCTTTCGGCGCCACATAGTCCGCCAAACAGTAGTTTGGGAAGCCCTGCTTCTCGCTCTGCTGGCGCAGGTGATGCAGCACCTTGATGACCTCGGTGCGGGACTCGTCGCTGTAGACCTCGATGCTGTCTCCTACCGCGTTGGCCGGGAACAGGCCGATCACCCCGGCGCAGCGCACGCTCTGATCCTTTTCCAGCTGGTCCAGCATGGCGTTGGCGTCGGCAAACAGCTTGGTCGCCTCCTCGCCGATGATCTCGTCCTCGAGGATGCGCGGATACTTGCCCGCCAGCTCCCAGCTGAGGAAGAACGGCGTCCAGTCGATGTAGGGGCGCAGCACCGAAATGGCCACATCTTCGAACTTCTGCACCCCGAGCTCGCGGGGCTTGGGGGGCTGGTAGCCAACCCAATCCAGCTGGTGCCGGTTGGCGCGGGCATGAGCCAGACTGACCGGACGGGAGCGCGGCTGCTTGCGGGCATGCTGATCCCGGGCGATCTCGTACTCCTTGTCGATGCGGGCGACAAACGCCTCCTTGAGATCCGGACTAAGCAGACTCTGGGCCACCCCTACCGCGCGGGAGGCGTTGGAGACATAGACCACTGGCTCCGAGTAGTTCTGCTCGATCTTCACCGCAGTGTGGGCCTTGGAGGTGGTGGCACCGCCGATCAAGAGCGGCAGCTTGAAGCCCTGACGCTCCATCTCCTTGGCCACGTGCACCATCTCGTCCAGCGACGGGGTGATGAGACCCGACAACCCGATGATATCGGCGCCGACCTCCCGCGCAGTCTTGAGAATGGTCTCGCAGGAGACCATGACCCCGAGGTCGACAATCTCGAAGTTGTTGCACTGCAGCACCACCCCGACAATGTTCTTGCCGATGTCGTGCACGTCCCCCTTCACGGTCGCCAGCACGATTTTGCCGTTGCTGGAGCCGCCCGATTTTTCTGCCTCGATATAGGGCTGCAGATAGGCCACCGCCCGCTTCATCACCCGCGCCGATTTCACCACCTGCGGCAGGAACATCTTGCCCGCGCCGAACAGGTCGCCGACCACGTTCATACCATCCATCAGCGGCCCTTCGATGACGTGCAGCGGCTTCTCTGCGCCAGCGCGTGCCTCTTCGGTATCCTCTTCGATAAAGTCGGTGATCCCCTTGACCAGTGCGTGCTCCAGCCGTTTGCCCACCGGCCAGCTGCGCCACTCCTGATCCCGCGGATCCTCTGCCTGGGCACCGGCACCGCGATACTTCTCGGCGATGGCCAGCAGCTCCTCGGTGGCGTTGTCATTGAGGTTGAGCACCACCGCCTCGACCTTCTCTTTCAGCTCCGCCGGAATGTCTTCATAGATGGCGAGCTGACCGGCGTTGACGATCCCCATATCCATGCCGTTCTTGATGGCGTGGTAGAGGAAGACGGCGTGAATGGCTTCGCGCACCGGCTCGTTGCCGCGAAACGAAAACGAGACGTTGGAGACGCCGCCGGAGATCATCGCGTGGGGCAGGTGCGTCTTGATGTCCTTCACCGCCTCGATGAAGTCCACCGCGTAGTTGTTGTGCTCGTCGATGCCGGTCGCTACCGCGAAGATATTGGGGTCGAAGATGATGTCTTCCGGCGGGAAACCGACCTGATCCACCAGGATCCGGTAGGCACGCTGGCAGATCTCGAACTTGCGGGCGCGGGTGTCGGCCTGCCCCGCCTCATCGAACGCCATCACGATGACGGCGGCGCCGTAGCGACGCAGCAATCTGGCCTGCTGGATAAACTTCTCCTCCCCCTCTTTCATGGAGATGGAGTTGACCACCGGCTTGCCCTGCACGCACTTGAGGCCCGCCTCCAGCACCTCCCACTTGGAGGAGTCGATCATCACAGGCACCCGGGCGATATCCGGCTCACCGGCGATGAGGTTCAGGAAGCGCACCATGGCCGCTTCGGCGTCCAGCATCCCCTCGTCCATGTTGATGTCGATGATCTGGGCGCCGTTCTCCACCTGCTGTTTGGCAACATCGAGCGCCTCGTCGTAAAGCCCCTCTTTGATCAGCCGTTTGAACTTGGCCGAACCGGTGACGTTGGTGCGCTCCCCCACGTTCACGAACATGGATTCGGGGGTGATGATGAGGGGCTCGAGGCCCGACAGACGGCAGGCCACCGGCAGCTCGGGCAGCATGCGCGGCTTGATGCCCGCCACGGCGTCGGCCATGGCGCGGATATGGGTCGGGGTGGTGCCGCAGCAACCGCCGACCAGGTTGAGAAAGCCGCTTTGGGCCCACTCGCGGATATGCTCAGCCATCTCGACGGCATCGAGGTCGTACTCGCCAAACGCATTGGGCAGGCCCGCGTTGGGATGGGCGCTGACATGGGTCTCGCTGATGCGAGAGAGCTCCTCCACGTACTGGCGCAGCTCATCCGGCCCGAGCGCGCAGTTGAGACCGAACGAGACCGGTTTGACGTGGCGCAGCGAGTGGTAGAAGGCTTCGGTGGTCTGGCCGGAGAGGGTACGGCCGGAGGCATCGGTAATGGTGCCGGAGATCATCACCGGCAGGCAGTAGCCCAGCGCCTCGAACACCCCTTCCACCGCGAAGGCGGCGGCCTTGGCGTTGAGGGTATCGAAGATGGTTTCGATCAGGATGATGTCAGCGCCGCCCTCGATCAGGGCGTGGGTCGATTCGGTATAGGCGGCCACCAGCTGGTCATAGGTGACGTTGCGCTTGCCGGGATCGTTCACATCCGGCGAGATGGAGGCGGTGCGGTTGGTGGGGCCCAACACCCCTGCCACGAAACGCGGCTTGGCGGGATCTTTTGCCGTCCACTCGTCGGCCACGGCGCGGGCCAGACGGGCGGCTTCCCGGTTGATCTCGGCCGAGAATTCTTCCATCTCGTAATCGGCCATGGCGATGCGAGTGGCGTTGAAGGTGTTGGTCTCGAGAATGTCGGCCCCGGCAGCGCAATACTGCTCGTGGATCTCGCGGATCACCGCCGGACGGGTCAGCACCAGCAGATCGTTGTTGCCCTTGATGTCGGTATGCCAGTCGGCAAACCGCTCACCCCGATAATCCGCCTCCCCGAGTTTGTAGCCCTGGATCATGGTGCCCATGGCCCCGTCGATGATCAGGATCCGCTCCCTGAGGCAGGCTTCCAGCTTCTTTGTTACGTCCGACTGCTTGCTCGGCTCTCTGCTCGACATTACGTTCGACACCGCGTGTTCCTCTTACATCCATGCAACTGCGTAAACAGCATCCTAACAGCAAACAAATAAAATGGAAATCTAGCCGTCTATCAGTCCAAATGCGCCACCATATACTCATTTATGGGTAATGAGTAACATAGGGCCCGAGAGTAACCTATGCCCGTCCTGCATAGGGATACGTGCTTGCTGTCTACCAACGAGAAAAAAATAACTATGAGCGTCTACTACACACTCTGTTTTCTGGCAGCGTTGGCGATTTTTATCGCCTTTGCCAACCAGTATGTTGTGAAGATCCAGACCACCATCGCCATTACTGCGGGCTCCATGCTGATCTCCGCACTGCTGGTGCTGTTTGGCAAACTGGGCTGGTTCAACCTGGAACCTCTTGCCGTCAAGACCATGGAGAGCATCGACTTCCAGAACTTCCTGCTGAAGGGGATTCTGGGCTTCCTGCTGTTCGCCGGTGGCCTCGGCATCAACCTCAAGGCGCTGCGTAGCCAGAAGTGGGAGATCACCATTCTGGCCATCATTGCCACCCTGCTCTCCACCTTCCTCATCGGCTACGGCTTCTGGTTTATCGCCAAGCTGCTGGGCTGGGAGTTGCCGCTGGTCTACTGCATGCTGTTCGGCGCGCTGATCTCCCCCACTGACCCGATTGCCGTACTGGCCATCGTCAAGAAGATGAAAGCGCCACCCCAGATCGCCATCCAGATCGAAGGGGAATCCCTGTTCAACGACGGTGTTGGCCTCGTCATCTTCGCCACCGTGTTTGCCGTCGCCTTTGGCGGTGTCGAGCCCACCTTCGGTAGCGTGGCCGGTCTGTTCCTGCACGAAGCCCTCGGCGGCATCCTGTTCGGTGCCGTGCTGGGCCTCATCGCCCACGTGATGATCAGCGCCACCGACGATGGTTCATTGGAGCTGCTGCTGACCCTCTGCATCCCGACCGCCGGTTTCGCTTTTGCCAACATGATCGGCGTCTCCGGCGCACTGGCCATGGTGGTCACCGGCATCATGATCGGCAACTGGACCCGTCACTCCGGCTTCTCCGAGCAGAGCAGCCATCACCTGGATCACTTCTGGGAGTTGATGGACCAGTTCCTCAACGCCCTGCTGTTCCTGCTGATCGGTCTGGCGTTGGTACTGCTGGATCTCGCCTGGCGTGACTGGATCCTGCTGGTCATTGCGGTGCCGCTCTGCCTGGGCGCCCGCTTTATCAGCGTGTCGCTGCCCTATGTGGCTTTCCGCCGATTCCGCAATTACAACACCTTCTCGGTGCGGATCCTCACCTGGGGTGGCCTGCGCGGTGGTCTGGCGATGGCGATGGCACTGGCACTCCCCTCCGGCGTCATGATGATCCCGGAACATGGCGTCGACCTGCGTCAGGTCATCCTGGTGATGACCTACTCGGTGGTGATGTTCTCCATCGTGGTGCAAGGCATGACCATCACCCCGATGATCACGGCTGCCAAGAAGGCCTGTGGCGACTACTGAGTCGGCCCACTGTGCTGACTGCAGAATGAGAGAGGGCTCCCGTCGGGAGCCCTCTTTTTATGACTGATAGCTGCGGATATTTGCTGCTGATAGCCCCTTGATTACACAGCGGAAAAGCGTACTGACTTCAACATCGGCAAATTATTGTTTGCTTTTTATTCATTTCGAGGAGAGAATGCGCGCCGGCTAGTTAATCAGCCCTGTTTATGTTTATCCTGCAATGCTTCACCTCACGATGAATCCTGCCAGTACCCGCATAACCTTCTTCTGATTTACTCGCCTTGAGAACCGTCAGGCTGTCTGCCTGCGTTGCCCGGCTCTCACGGTGCAGACCCGATCTGCCCACCCAATTTGATTTATGCATCAGCATATTCCTTGAAAGTGCAGACGCCCCTTAACCGGGCTGGGTATTCCTGCGCGCTTGTCGTTCACCCAATCGACCGCGCCCATTGACCTGACATTTGCCAATACAAGGAGCAAACACCTAATTTATATAGAGAAATACCATGATGAAAGCAGTACAAACACACAAGCCCCTGCGTCGCAGCAAGCCCATCAACCTGCCTGTGCAAGAGCACGACAATGATGCGTTCCTGATCCAGTTCAGCACCCGCTTCAGCGGCGGTTTCGCCATCTCCTGTGATGGTATCGCTGGCGAGTTCTCCATCGAAGACCTCAACTGATCCTGCCTGCCCTCCGGCAGCGCCCGATGCAGACAGGCCGCAACTCACGGCGGCCTCTTTGCTTCTCTCACGCCTTTAGCCAGACCCGGCCTCTTGCTTGTCACTCAGCCTGACAGCCACCTCGCCATTCGCTTCCCCGCTCTCTGACCTTGATCACTGCTCCAGCAGCAGGCACTCATCGGCATCTTCGCTCAATTTGACCAGTCGACTGCGCACCAACCCCAGTTTGGCCAGCAGGCCGATGGATCGCTCGTTGCCCGGAGTGACGATGGCAACTACCTGCCCGATCCCCAACCGGCTTTTGCCATCGGCAAGGGCGGCCTGCGCCGCTTCAATGGCGTAGCCCTGACCGCGATATTGCGGCAGGAAGGCATAACCGATATCGACCTGCTCTAGGGTGTCGCGCTTGATCAAACCGCAGATACCGAGGCTGGCACCGTCCTCCTTGCGTTCCACCAGATAGAGCCCGTGACCATAACGGGCATAGCTGACCGCCGGCCCCTGCTGGATATACTCCTGCGCCTGCTCCAAGGTGCGAATGCCCCGATCACCGATGTAACGATAAAAGTCGCCGTCATTGAGCAGCTCAAGGATGAAGGGGGCATCGGTGGCGATCATTTCGCGCAGGATCAGGCGGGAGGAGGCAATCATGGCAAGAGCTCTCAAACGGAAAGTGAGGGCAAAGAGTGCCCCGTCACTCACGGGCTGGCAAGCCTGTGGCACCATCGGCCATGAAAAAGGGGCCATATTGGCCCCTGATGAGATGGGATAAACGGGCTCAAGCAGCCAGTAACCCGGCGTAGCCATTACCCTGCTCGCGCAGTGCAGTGAACTGGGCGGCGCAATCGGCCCAGCTCAGCCCCAGCGCGTCTGCCACCTTGTGGGGCCACTCGGGTGGCGCCTCTTCCCCCACATCGGATTGCGCAGCCAGCACGATCGCCAGATGGATCAACCCGGCCTCGGGAGAGAACTCCTTGGCCAGCATGGGGTTGTAGTGATACTCCACCGCATTGCTGATGGTCTCGGGGAACTTCCAGTAGCGTGCCATAGCCGCCCCGACCTGGGCATAGTTGAAGCCGACCACCAGCTCTTCCGCCTTGGCCCGCCCCTTGTGCAGCTCCAGATCGTGAATGTGGTGGACGGTGTTTTCCGGCAGGCCTACGTGCATCACCAGTCGGCCAAGATCGTAGAGCAGGGCGCAGGTAAAGACCTCATCCCCTTTCATCCCCTTCTTCACCGCCAGACGACGGGCCAGCTCCGCCACATTGAAGACGCAGCCCCAGAAATGTTTGAGGTCAATGCCGGGTACCGCAGTGACCGACTCGGTGAGCCCGCAGGCCAGCACCATGTTGCGCACCATCGCCAATCCCAGCCGCACCGCGGCTTCATTGACGGTGCCGATCTGACGACTGCTGCCGAATTTGGCCGAGTTGGCCAGGCGCAGCAACTTGGCGGAGATGACAGGGTCCTTGTTGATCAACTTGCTGATCTTGAGCAGATCCGGATCCTTTTCATTGAAGGTCTGGATCAAATCGCGCATCACTTCCGGGATCTGGGGCAGTAGCTTGGGCTCGGCCAGCAGGGAATCTATCGTGGGCATAGGCGTGTCCATCCATGTTATCTGTGTTCCAACCTGTTTGCCTTGGCAAACTCCTCCTAATTATGGGTAACAAATGGCCTCCCCATCGGATTGTTTATTCGCTGGTCATTCAAGGTGTTAGTCACATTCAGGCTATACTGGCCGCCACATTCACTGTTGCGGATATCCCATGAACGACACTCAGGAATTTTTTGATGAAGACGCGCTGCTGGAGATGGTGGAGAACCAGCTCAACGATGGTCACCCTCCCCATGTGAAGGCGACCCTGATGCGGCTGGTAATGAAGGGCACCCCGCGAGAAGAGGCGCTGCAATATATCGCCTGCGCCCTCGGGGCCGAGCTGATGGCAATGGAAGCTGATCAGGGCCCCTTCAATCTGACCCGTTACGGCGAGTTCCTCGACAGCCTGCCCGAGATGCCGTGGGCAGACGACTGACCCGAGCTGGATGACAGATGCAAAAAGGGCGGGTGCCAATGGCCCCGCCCTTTTGCATGGATCCACTCCGGATCAGAACTGGGAGTTGATGATCACCTCTTCCCCCAGCGCCCCTGCCAACGGCAGTGGCCGATAGCTGGAGTTGGCGGCCCGCAGCAGACGAATGCCGCGAATGCCGACCTCCTGCGCCGCCTTGATATCCCCATCGGCGTCGCCGTAGAACAGCTTCATCTGCTTATTCTTGAGCCATTGCACTTTGGTGTTCTGGCCCGGCTGATCACCGGCGAAGATCACCGGATTGAGCTTGTCGGCCGGAATATTCATGGTCTGCTGCAAGGTCTGGCTCACAGTTTCGGTCTTGGTGGCCGAGCGGCCGGTGACGAAATAGATGTGGTCACCGCGCTTGAGATGCATGGCGATGAGTGCCTTGCCCACCTCTTTCGGCATGCTGAACGCATCCCAGCCATTGTTCATCTTCTCCCAGAAGGCAGGGTTCTTCAGGTAGCTCTCGTCGTTGGGGGAGAACTCCTGCTTGCCGCGATAAAAGCCCGGGCTGGAGAAGAGCAGGGTATCGTCGATATCAAACCCGACCGCCATCGGGGGCAGGCCATCCAGACTCTTGGCAATCTGCTCCACTGATACCCAGTGGATCGGCGCCTGCTGGGCCAGGGTGACGGTGGTGACACCGGCAGGGATCGGCTGAACGGTTGCGGCTTGACCTGCCACGGCAGGCAGAGCAAGGGCGGCAGCCAGCAAGGAAGCAAGCAGCGCCGGACGAGAGAAGTGTTTCATAAGGCAGGTTGTCATCTTCAAGCAAAAGAGGGGGCCAATAGTGCCCCCATCCCGCCCCTCAAATCTGTGAATGCTCCAGCAAAAGGGAGCATTTGACGCCCGATAATTAATCTTCGATTGGCAGCAGATCGGTAAAGACAAAACCATCGCGCAGCACTGTCTCGCCGACCCGAATGCCGAGCGGACGGGAGAACATGGGGCCATCATAGGCCAGGGTGTGAAACTCGCCGTTCTCGCCGCACGGATCGACCCCCTCCGGCAACGCCGCCAGCAGTGCCTCGTCAAAGTCATGGCCACCCAGGCTGGCATCCAGCTTGTTCGGGTCGAGAGCACTGATCCGCGCCTTCAACCCAGCGGCCACCATCTGCGGCGCCAGTTCACGGGTATTGCTGCCCCACAGCGGGAATAGTGGTTCGATGCCGGTACCTGCCAGCTGCTTTTCACGGTAGGCGCGCACATCCTCGAGGAACAAGTCGCCAAAGGCCATATGGCAGATCCCCTTTGCCACCACATCAGCGATAAAGCCGGTCATGATGCGGGCGTAATCCTCGTTGCTGCAGGGCCAGGGCAGATCGATGGTGATGAGGGGCAGCCCGACACAGGCGGCCTGCTCGGTCAACAGCTGCTTGCGCACCCCGTGCATCGCCACCCGCTCGAATGCCTGATTGAGGGTGGTAAACAGCCCCACCACCTCAATGGCGGGATCTTGCCGCAACTGATGCAGTGCCCATGCGCAATCCTTGCCGCTGCTCCAGGAGAGCAGTACCCGTTTCTTTTCCATCATTCCTCCGCCAGCGGGGCATTCGGATTGCCCCAAAAAGATGCAAGACAGTGTTGCGAATTGCGCGATTTACACACAAGAGGCAGGCAGCATACTCTCGATCACCTGTATATGCCCCTTGCACGGGGTGACAATAACTAAAAAAACCGATGGGAAACATACGGATATGACCACAAGCACACAACAGCACGATCACGCCCGCCCCCTCAATCGACAGGATTACAAAACCCTGAGCCTGGCTGCCCTCGGCGGCGCGCTGGAGTTTTACGACTTCATCATCTTCGTCTTCTTCGCCGTGGTCATCGGCGAGCTGTTCTTCCCGGCAGATATTCCCGAGTGGCTGCGCCAGTTCCAGACCTTCGGCATCTTCGCAGCCGGTTATCTGGCCCGCCCGCTTGGCGGCATCATCATGGCACACTTTGGCGATCTCATCGGTCGCAAGCGGATGTTCACCCTCAGCATCATCATGATGGCGCTGCCGACCCTGTTGATCGGTCTGCTGCCCACCTATGCGGTGCTCGGTATCGGCGCCCCCATCGCCCTGCTGGGACTGCGGATCCTGCAAGGCGCCGCCATCGGCGGTGAAGTGCCGGGCGCTTGGGTGTTTGTCGCCGAGCACGTCCCTGCCCGTCGAGTCGGGGTCGCCTGCGGCACGCTCACGGCGGGATTGACGGCCGGCATCCTGCTTGGCTCCCTCATCGCCACTGCGGTCAACAAGAGCCTGACACCAGCCGAAGTGAGCGAGTGGGGCTGGCGAGTGCCCTTCCTGCTGGGCGGTATCTTCGGCATCGTCGCCATGTACCTGCGTCGCTGGTTGCACGAGACCCCGGTCTTCGCCGAGATGAAAGCCAACAAGACCCTGGCCGATGAGCTCCCCCTCAAGTCGGTACTGCGCAACCACAAGAGCAGCGTGGTGGTCTCCATGCTGCTCACCTGGCTGCTCTCCGCCGGTATCGTGGTGGTGATCCTGATGACCCCCACCTATCTGCAGAAGGTCTATGGCATCAGCCCGGCCGACGCCCTGACCGCCAACTCGCTGGCGATCGTTGCCCTGACCCTCGGCTGCATCGTCTATGGTCGACTGATCGACCTGCTGGGCAGCGGTCTCACCTTCATGTTCGGCTCCCTGCTGCTGGCGGGCTCCAGCTACGCCTTCTATCACGGTCTGGCGGCCGGCACGAGCCAGCTGGTGCCGCTCTACATGCTGGCGGGCTTTGCGGTCGGGATTGTCGGCGCCGTGCCTTACGTGATGGTCAACGCCTTCCCGCCGGTGGTGCGTTTCTCCGGTCTGTCGTTCTCCTACAACGTGGCCTACGCCATCTTCGGCGGCCTCACCCCGATGGCGGTGACCCTCTGGATGAAGAGCGACATGCTGGCCCCCTCCCACTATGTGGTGAGCCTGTCGGTGCTGGGTTTCGTCATCGGTCTCTGGCTCTGGTTCCAGCAACGGGCCATCCGGCAACAGCAGGCACCGCAAGCGGCCTGACCCGAACAACAAGCCCCGGCAGATGCCGGGGCTTTTTTGTACTGCTTATGTTCAGTTTCGCCAGCATAAGATAGCCTCCCTCTGGGGCCTGCCACCCGCGTTGCCCCATGGCTTCCAACTCTTTATCCGAGGCTCAAGATGTTCTTTCAGGTCGTATTACTCACCTTGCTGGCGCTGCTGCCCATGGTCAACCCGCCCACCACGGCCACCCTGCTGCTGGGACTGAGCAAGGGGATGTCGCGCGAACACGTGCGCCGTCAGGTCAATCTGGCCGCCATCTATCTGTTCTGCACCCTCTGCATCACCTTCTTTATCGGATCCTCGATCCTGGATCTGTTCGGGATCTCCATTCCGGGCTTGCGCCTGGCCGGTGGCCTCATCATCGGCTTTATCGGTTTTCGCATGCTGTTCCCCGCCCCCAGTCAGCAGAGCGGGGTCGATATCAACCAGAGCATCGCCTTCGTACCGCTCACCATGCCCAGCATGTGCGGGCCGGGCACCATGGCGCTGGTAATAAGCGGTGCAGCCCAGATTGCCGAGCTGCCTGACGAGTACAACCGCCTCACCATCTACGCCGGTGTGGTAACGGCGTTTGCCCTGATGAGCCTGATCAGCTGGGGAGTATTGAAGCTGGCGGATCCGGTCTGCAAGATCCTGGGCGCCACCGGCATCGACGCCATGACCCGCATCATGGGCTTCCTGCTGGTCTGCATGGGTATGCAGTTTTGCATCAACGGCATCAAGGAAGTGGCACAGGATCCGGTATTCCACGGCGGCCAGACCGTGCAAACCGCACCGGCGCTACCAAAGGCTTCCGGCACGTTTGATCAGTTGCCGCAGAAGCCCACCGGCTCTGATTGAAAACGGTATCAAAAAGTCCCTGACGATCTGCACTGATCTTGTCCCTGATCATGTTATTGACACACAAATTAGTTAATTTGTTTTTCATACAGACTTTATTCAGATGGACGCTGATAGGTTTGTTGATGAATACCCACTCAACTTCAGGAGAGTATGCAGATGGACAAGATGCTGACCGAAATAGGGAGCCATAGCCTGTTTCACGAGTACCTGAACGTGGTTGGGATTGCGAGCCCATCCCTCGCCAAGATCGAGCAACGCTGGGAATATAAAGATCAAGAGCAGCTGGTTGCCAAAATCCAGATCGACAAACAGGGTAACGCTCGCTATTTCATCGACGCCCGCGCCATATCCGTCAACTGATACCGAATAACCCGCCAGCCCCGGTCCAACGACCGGGGCTTTTTGTTGTATGTGGTTCCCTGAATAGCAAAACCCCGGCAAGAGCCGGGGTTTGAATGCGTCGGGTTACGCCGCTACGCGGCTAACCCAAACCTACGACGTGCCACCCACGGTGAGCTGATCCAGTTTGAGAGTGGGTTGGCCGACACCGACCGGCACGCTCTGCCCCTCCTTGCCGCAAATGCCAACCCCGCGATCCAGCGCAAGGTCGCTACCCACCATGGAGACCTGGCTCATCGCCTCAGGGCCATTGCCGATCAGGGTCGCGCCCTTGATGGGAGCGGTGATCTTGCCATCCTCGATGAGATAAGCCTCGGAGGCGGAGAAGACAAACTTGCCGGAGGTGATGTCCACCTGGCCGCCACCGAAGTTGGGAGCATAAATGCCCTTCTTCACCGAGGCGATGATCTCGGCCGGATCGTACTGACCCGCCAGCATGTAGGTGTTGGTCATACGCGGCATCGGCATGGCGGCGTAGGATTCGCGGCGACCGTTGCCGGTGAGCGGCACCCCCATCAGGCGGGCGTTCTGCTTGTCCTGCAGATAGCCCTTGAGGATGCCGTTCTCGATCAGCACGTTGTAGCCCCCCGGCGTCCCCTCGTCATCGATGGAGACTGAGCCGCGCCGACCCGGCAGGGTGCCGTCATCGACGATGGTGCAGTGTTTGGAGGCCACCTGCTCGCCGATGCGGCCGGCAAACGCGGAAGATCCCTTGCGGTTGAAATCCCCCTCCAGACCGTGGCCCACCGCCTCGTGCAGCAGCACGCCGGGCCAGCCGGAGCCCAGCACCACTGGCATGGTACCGGCTGGCGCGTCGATGGCTTCCAGGTTGACCAGTGCCTGACGCACAGCTTCACGCACATAGCCAAAGGCGCGGCTCTCCAGCCCGTCCAGTTCGAGGAACCAGTCGTAACCAAAGCGCCCGCCGCCACCGGCACTGCCACGCTCGCGGCGATCGCCCTTCTCGGCGATCACGGTCACCGACAGACGCACCAGCGGACGCACATCGGCGGCCAAGGTGCCGTCGGTCGCGGCCACCAGCACCTCTTCGTAGACGCCGCTGATGGAGGCCATCACCTGATTGATGGCGGGATCCAGACTCCTGGCGAACTTGTCCATCTGCTCCAGCAGGGCAATCTTCTGGTGCTTGTCGAGGGTCTGCAGCGGATCCATGGCCGGATAGAGCAGGTTCGCTTCGGTACGAGCCCATGCCTTCACCTTGCCGTGAGCACCTGCTGCGGCGATGCCGCGAGCGGCAGTCACCGACTGTTGCAGCGCCAGCAGGCTCAGCTCGTCCGAGTAAGCGAAACCGGTCTTCTCACCGCTGACGGCGCGCACTCCGACCCCCTGATCGATGTTGTAGCTGCCATCCTTGACGATGCCATCTTCCAGCATCCAGGACTCGTGCCAGCTGCGCTGGAAATAGAGATCGCCGAACTCCACCTGATGACTCATCAGGCTGCCGAGCAGCTGCTGCAGGCGCCCTTCATCGAGGTCGTTCGGGGCCAACAGGGAGGCACTAACCTGGCTCAATAGACTCAATCTTCTTCTCCACTCTCGTAGCGAGCTGTTTTAAATCGTCTTGCCGACGGGTTGGCGACAAGCCACACCATCACAACAAACGGGCATGCTCCAGCACGGACAAACGGCTGCGTTTCAATTTTTCACCACACCATCAGAGCAAACGGGCGTGTTGCAACACTGGCATGGTGCGTTTCAATTCGTCGATAAGCCCGGGCTCCATCTTCGCCAGCACTGTGCCGCGCCCGCACTCTTTGCTCGCCAGCACTCGGCCCCAGGGGTCGATCACCATGCTGTGGCCCCAGGTCTGGCGCCCCGTTTCGTGAGTGCCGCCCTGATTGGCCGCGACTACGTAGCACTGGTTTTCGATGGCGCGGGCCCGCAGCAGCGGCTCCCAGTGCGCCTCGCCGGTCACGGCGGTAAAGGCGGCAGGCACCAGCAGCACGCGGGCACCGGCACGGGCCAACTGACGGTAGAGCTCGGGAAAGCGCAGATCATAACAGATCGAGAGGCCGAGGGGACCAAAGGGAGAGTCCACCAACACAGGCGCCGCCCCCGGGCTGAATGTCTCCGACTCACGGTAGCGACCGTGATTGTCCGCCACATCCACGTCGAACAGGTGGATCTTGTGGTAGTGGCCCCTGAGCTCACCGCTTGGGTCAAACACCAGCGAGCTGGTGTGGATATGGTCGGAACCTGCGATGGTGGTCGGCATAGCCCCGGCCACCAGCCAGATGCCGTAATCGCGGGCCCATTCGGCCAGTTGTTGCTGAATGGGCGTTGCTCCGCTCAGATCGGCGCTGGGATCGGAGCCGATTGCCTCGGCACCATCCAGATAGCCTTGCCGTTCGCCAAACAGGGCAAAGTTCTCCGGCAGCAGCACCAGCAGCGGCCGCTCTTTGGGCAAGGCCGCCAGTTCAGCGGCGATCTGCTCCCGGTTATCCTGCCAGTGACGGCCAGATACCAGCTGTATTGCGGCTAACCACATGACGTTCTCCTTGTCCGTATTAATCGCGATCCACAATATTCGGGTCTTTATCCATCTCGGCCAGCAGCTTGCGAAGATGATGCCGGACCAATCCCCGCTGCCCCCGCTCCGCCCATTTGAGGCAATCGAACAACTCCCAAACCAGACCATCTCCTTCGGCCATATAGGCAGGAAAGTCCCAATGGCTTGGGGCAGTGCCAGATACCTCAAGCGCATCAAGGGAGGAAGTTTTATCGAACAGTGGCAAATAAGGTTTGGCAAGGGGGAACTCAGCCCCCCGATCAAGGATGTGGATCTCGATGCTGGACATGTCGAGAAATATGAAGCGCCAGTATGAACAGACCTCTTCATGTCTTCCTTGCCAGCAGTGAAAGATGGGCCGATCCCCCACAATGGTGCGCACCAGTTCGTCTCCCTGCTTATGGAAGCCGGGCTCGGCCAGCAGCAAGAGATCGACATCGGATACCCGGTCTGCCTTGCCCTTGGCGAGCGACCCAACTACTACCCCGGCATCAATCGCAGGATGGGCTGCGCCATGTTTCATAACCGACTCCAGCAGTGCGCGCTGCAGTGGCGGGATGGCAGCCCAGTGCTCATCCACCATCATAACGGCCCCTCTGACACAACCCGATCCCCCGCCTGCAGGGTGTAATCCAGCACTATGATGCGCTCCAGCACCGGACGGAAGATGGCCTTGAGGGCATCGTGATCAGGATGGGGCAGATAGCGCTGGCGGGCTGCTTCGTCGGCGAAGGTCATCAGCACGCTGTGGGTAAAGCCATCATCCCTCCCCTCCGGGCTGTCATTCTCCCCCCACTCCACGGCGGTCACGCCGCTGACCTGATGGGGAATGGCGAGAAAGGCGGTACGCACCGCATCTATCCGGGCAGGCTGGGTGTCCGGCTTGAAGGCGATCAGCAGGATATGTCGGATCATGGCTCACTCCTTGTGATGGTGCCGGGCCGCTCGTTCAGCGCTGAGCGGGCCCTGCGTGTTTGGGGCTCAGCAGGAAAGGGGTCACCTCTTGGGTCGGCAGGCTGGGGGCAACGGCATCTACCGCCTCTTTCTGCTGCTGGTTGAGCTTGATGCGCGCGCGATCGCGCCCCGCCTCGATCAGCTTGGGTGCGTCGAGCGGGCCCGAGATGCGAAAATCGATGCGGGTCACCACATCCACTACCGGCTCCAGCAGTTTGGAGAGGGCCAGCACATAGAGACCCGTGACCGGCGTGATGGAGAAAGCCGCCACCACCGGCAGGGTGCCCCCCAGATTGGGGGAAAAACTCAGCTCGTAGTCGAGCCGCCAGCGCACCAGATCGGCGATCCCCTCGCCGCGCAGGTTGCCTGCCGCCCCCTTCATATAGAAATCATCGTTGCTGACCTGCCCCTGCTTGATGGTGGCAGAGGCGGACATGGATTCGAAATAGAAGCCCTTGTCGAACACATCGCGAAAATCGAGCCGCAGCTTGCGCAGCAGGGAATCGAGGCTGAGCAGGGAGAGCAGTCGCGCCCCCTTGTCGTTGACCTCCCGCAGGGTGCCGCCCTCCAGCTGATAGTTGGCACTTCCCCCCAGAGTCGGCAGGCTCGGGCGATAGGGCACATCCTGCCAGTTCAGATCAAAAGCGAGGGAGCCGGGGGCATCGCCGATGGGCGAGGTGTAGCCGAGCCGCTTGAGCAGTAGCTCGCTGTTGTTGCTGGTCAGCTTGCCACGGGCGCGGGTCTGCATCCGGTTGCCATCGGCCAGCCAGTCGACGCTGCCGGTGAGCTGACTCCCCGCCAGCCGCACATCCAGCCCCTTAAGTGTCACCTTGTTGGCGCCGTGCACCAGCTCCCCTTTCACTTCACCAAGAGGTAGCTCGCCAAAGCGGCAATCGACACAACTCACCTTCAACCAGGGGATGGATGCCATGATGGCGTTGTCCTGCCTGGCATCGGGATCCGGGCTGAGATCCGAACTCTTGCCGGACCAGTAGATACGGGCAAACTTGGCATCCACCGGACGATTGGCTACTGCAGGCAGGCGGATCACCCCCATCACATCGGGGCTGTCGATCATCACCTCGGTCGCCTGATTGGTCGGCCCCACGGTGAAACGCGCCGCCTTGAGGGTGGCACTGCCGATATAGGCGCGAGCCAGCTGTCCATCCACCCACCACTCCTGCGGCAGAAAGGCCGGGCCAACCACCGCATTGCCGGTCTGGTTCTGCGCTGGCAACCACTGCTTGAGTCTGGCCAGCCAGCCACCGACATCGGCCTCCTGCTGGTTGATGGCAAGCAGCATGGGGGCATCGCGCATTACCCGGGCGCCAGGCTGGCCTATATCGACCCGCACCCTACTGAGATAAGGCACCCCTTCGCCGTAGACCAGTCGGGTCTGCATATCCACATCGGCCCCCAGCACGGCGCGAATGTCGGCGCTGCCATCCCGGCCACGGGCGATCACCTTGAGCGGCAGCCGGCTGGCACTGCTCTTGGCCAGCGGCAGCGGCAGATCCAGCCCCATCCCCTGCAAGTTGGAGTCGAGCGCCAGCTGAAAGCTGAACGGCTTGCTCTCGGGCAGGGTCAACCCGAGCTTGCCGCCCCAGTTGCTGCGGCCGTTGAGGATACCGTACGAGGAGATGGCAGCGGGCTGGCGGCGACTATCCCACTGCCCCTTGAAATCGAGGTCGACCTGATAGTGATCCGGATGCTGGCGCCCCTGATAGTCGAGGGTCAGCGGCTGGTTCCACAGGCTCGCCTTGAGGTTGCTGAAGCGGGTCTGTTCGTTGTCATATTCGAGGCGCCCCTGCACCTTCTCCAGCGGCAGATCCAGACTGGCGACCCGCACCTTGTTGTTGCTGAAGGTGGCATCGCCGCTCGCCTTCACCTCGCTCTCGCCATCGAGAGGAATATCGAGCTTGACCGAACCGGCCATCGGGCCACGGATCTCGATCTCCCGCAGCGCCTGTCCCACCGAACTGCCCAGCGGGGAGTCCTGCAGGTAGTCGCTGATGGCCTTGCCCTCCCCCTGCACCTTGGCATCCACATAGAGGTGGGCACCCGGGGAGAGATCCGGGATCCAGGCATGCACCGAGTCGGAGCTCGCCTTGCCGAGTTTGGTGGATCGGCTGCGCATATCGAGGCCGGCATTCTGGAACAAGAGATCGATCTGCAGGTCGGTGAGCGGTTGCCAACCGGGGAAGAACTCGTAGGTGGCCTGCTCCAGCGGCACCGCCACCTGGAAGATGCCCTTGCCGTTGTCGTAGGGAAAGTCCCTGAACTCGCCATACCAGAGCAGGTCGGCCCCCTTGGCCTTGCCCCCCTTGATGGCGCCGCTCAGGTAATCCACCAGCCCCTTGTCCATCGCCTGCAGCGGGAAGTAGCGATCCGCATGGCCCGCATTCTTCACATCGATGCGGCCGGTCAGGGCCAGGAAAGGGTGCTCGAACAGATCGAGGCGGAAACGGCTGGCCAGGGTCAGATCCGGGTTATCCAGCGCGATATCCTGCCCGTAGAGCACCCAGCCCTGTTCCTCACGCCACCAGTCGAGACGGGCCGAGAAGTGGTCGACCGGGATCGGCATCTTGAAGTGACGGGCGGGATCCACCTTGTCGTTCGCCAGCGCCAATCTGGCGCTACCGCCGGTCGGGGTAAGCCAGAACTCGCCGTTGAGATCCTTCATCCCGGGTATATCCTGCCAGGCCTTGAGGCGCACCTTGCTGAAGCGGCCACTGAGGGAGAGATCCTGCCAGTCGGCATTGGCCAGCAGCGTCAGATCCTGCACCGAACCCTGCGGATTGGTCTGGCGCAGGGTCTCGCAGAGTGTGGGGTAGAGCGCCGAGACCAGCTGACTGATCTGGGTGATCTTGTCGAACTCTATGCTGGGCAGATAGCCCTGCACCCGATCCCCGATCCGTTCGAGTTGCAAGCGGCTCTGCAACCAGGGTTTGCCATCCAGCTTGAAGGTGACGTTATGGCTGGCCAGTTGCCAGTCGGTGCCCTCACGGCGCAGCTGGATCTTGCCGCCATCGAGACCGAAACGGTGCATCTCCCCTTTCTTGGGATCCTTCCAGATCAGGTAGTTGTTGCCAAACGCCAGCAGGGTATTGCCCAGCTTGCCGCTGTCAAACTCGCTCCAGAGCTGGAAGTCGAGCTGACCGGCAACCTTGGGTTCGCCCGCATGGATTTTGGCCAGGGTCGGGGTGATATCGAGCTGGCGGGCCCCCAGATAGAGCTGACCCTTGAGGCGATCGAGCCGGGCAGTCGGGGCGTCTACATCCAGAATCAGATCGAGGGTGCTCTCGCCCACCCCGTTGATGAGGTAAGCCTTGCCGACCCCCTGATGGCGCTTGCCACGGTTCTGCCAGCGCAGTTGGGCGATGTCGAGGGCGCGCAGATCACCGAGGGAGGTGGTGACGCTGAGGCGGGTGTTGTGCACATCGAAGGTGGAGAGCTGGGTCAGCAGAAAGCGCAGCAGGGCGCCCTGCTGGGGATCGCCGGAGGGGCTCTCGTCAGCCGGTTGGCGCAAGTCGATGGTGATATCGCCATCGCTCAGGATCAGCTCGCCAAACACCGGCTTTAGCTCGTTAATGGTGCGCCAGAAGTCGAGATGCACCCAGGCTTTGCCGAGCTGTACGGTAAAACGCCCCGAATCCGGGGCGATGGCGAGTTGCTGCAGTTCGAGGGCGGGCCCGGACTGTGTCCAGTCCAGCCCCACTTGCTCCACGCTGACCTTGAGTTGTGAATCACCCAGCAGAGTGTGGATCAGACTCTCCCGATATTGATTCAGCAAAGGGCCCCCGACCCGTACCAAGGTGACCAGCATGGCCATCAGTACGAACAGGACCCCCAGGGCCAACCAGCCCCGACTCAGCCAGCGATAGACCAATTACATCATCACCACGTCGAACTGCTCCTGACCGCAGAGGGGTTCGCTCACTACCCGCACCTGCTTGCCGATAAACACTTCCAGCTCCGCCAGACTGTGGGACTCCTCGCCATGGAGATAGTCGGCCACGGCCGGGGCTGCATAGACGGTGAACTGATCCGCATCGTAGGCACGATTGACCCGGATGATCTCCCGCAGGATCTCGAAGCAGACCGACTCCACCGTCTTGACCCGGCCGCGTCCCTTGCACTCGGGGCACTCGGAGCAGAGCACATGCTCCAGACTCTCGCGGGTGCGCTTGCGGGTCATCTCCACCAGACCGAGCTGGGAGAAGCCATTGACGTTGGTCTTGGCGCGATCCTTGGACAACGCCTGCTCCAGACTGTGCAGCACCCGACGGCGGTGATCCTCGGACTGCATATCGATGAAGTCGATGATGATGATGCCGCCAAGGTTGCGCAGGCGCAGGTGACGGGCGATGGCCGCCGTCGCCTCGACGTTGGTGTTGAAGATGGTCTCTTCCAGATTGCGATGGCCGACGAAGGCGCCGGTGTTGATATCCACCGTGGTCATGGCTTCGGTCTGGTCGATGATGAGGTAGCCGCCGGATTTCAGCTCCACCTTGCGCTCCAGCGCCCGCTGGATCTCGTTCTCCACGTCGTAGAGATCGAAGATCGGCGACTCGCCAGGATAGTACTCCAGCTTGCTGGCCAGCTCAGGCACGTACTCCTCGGTGAAGCGCTTGAGCTGATCGAAGCTCTGGCGCGAGTCAACGCGGATCTTGTCGAGCTCGGCGCCGACAAAGTCGCGCACTACCCGAAATGCCAGACTGGGATCCTCGTAGAGGATCTTGCAGGGTGGATACTTCTGTTTGCGCTCGAGGATCTTGCGCCACAGACGCTTCAGGAAGGCGGCATCCTGCTCCAGCTCCTGCTCCCCCACTCCTTCGGCGGCGGTGCGGATGATGTAGCCACCCAGCTCGTCCACATAGCCAGCTACGGTGCGCTTGAGGCGCTCCCGTTCCGCTTCGGACTCGATACGTTGGGAGACGCCGACGTGGGCGCTACCCGGCATAAAGACCAGATAGCGGGAGGGCAAGGTGATATCGGTAGTGAGACGGGCGCCCTTGGTACCCAGCGGATCTTTCACCACCTGCACCATGATGTCCTGCCCCTGCCGCACCAGCTCGGCGATGTTACCGACCTGGAACTGCTCCTTCTCCTTCACCGCCACACACTCGGTGTGAGGGACGATATCAGAGGCGTGCAAAAAAGCTGCCTTGTCCATGCCGATATCGACGAAGGCCGCCTGCATACCGGGCAGCACCCGACTGATCTTGCCTTTGTAGATATTGCCGACAATGCCGCGCTTGGCCTGACGTTCTACATGCACTTCCTGCAGCAGACCGTTTTCGACCAGAGCGACCCGGGTTTCGGAGGGGGTAACGTTAACCAGCAGTTCTACCGACATAAGTAACCTTGCCTGTTCCAGTTTTGAATTCTATAGAGCCAATCCGGTACAACGCGCGCAAGGGAGAAACGCAGCAGAGCACAGCTGACGGGAAATTATTTGAGCTGTTCCAGATGATGCTTGATCAGTAGGTCTGTCTCCAGCAGGGGCAGGCCGACCACGGCGCTATAGCTCCCTTCGATACGGCTGACAAACTTGCCCGCAATACCCTGAATGCCATAAGCCCCGGCCTTGTCAAAGGGCTCACCGGTCTGCCAGTAGGCCTCGATCTCGGCCTCGTCCAGCTTGCGAAACGCCACGTTGGTGGTGACCAGACGCACGTCACAACGATCCTTGTTGGCCAGCGCCACCGCCGTCATCACCTGATGCACCTTGCCGGAGAGGGACTCCAGCATATCTTTGGCATCAAGCAGATCGGACGGTTTCTCCAGTACCCGGTCGCCCAGCACCACTATGGTGTCGGCACCCAGCACCGGCAACGCCGTCGGCGCACACGCCACGCCCGCCATCGCCTTGTCACGGGCGAGACGGCAGACGTAATCCTGCGCCTTTTCACCCTCTTCCCGCTGCTCGGGCACATCCAGTTTCAGCACCTCGAAGCGGTAGCCAATCTGGGTTAGCAGTTCACGGCGACGGGGAGAAGCCGAGGCGAGATAGAGTTGTGGTTCGTTGTTTTTGTTCATATTTACCTGATATTGAAGCGGCGCCGCACCTTGCGCAGCACCAGAAACACCCAGGGCCATATTAGCATCGTCGTCAACGTCGACCAAAAGTAGGAGAAGTTGAGACTGGCCTGGCTGAACAGATGCTCGGCCCAGAATACCGTCATCTTGCCCACCAGCGAGAGGCCACCGATGATCAGTGCCTGCTGCCAGAGGGAGAAGTTGCGGATCTTCTGGAACTGGAAGGCCGCCAGATAGGTGGTGATGGCCATCGCCATCGCCCGCACGCCTAGGGTGCTGCCAAGCAGCACATCCAGCAGCAGGCCCGCCACCCAGGCGGTGCCGACGTTGGTCCGGTGCGGCAAGGCCAGTGCCCAGTAGATGAGCACCATGGCCAGCCAGTCCGGACGGAAGGGGTCAAATTCAAAAGGAAGCGGCAGGATCGACAGGCTCAAGGCCAGCAGGATCGAGATCCAGATCCAGATCCTGCCGCTGGCGGGTTCTAGCATCAGCGGGTGGCTCCTACAGCGGACGCAGCGGGAGCCGCCCGTTCGCCATCCTCATCATGTACTTCAGGCTTCTTGTCGGTCCACAGCAGCAGCAGATAACGCAGTCTGTCCAGCTCCACCAGCGGCTTGGCCTCGACTTGGGCGAAGGGCTTGCCCTCCACATACTCGGAGCGGGTCACAGTCGCCACCGGATAACCTTCCGGGAAACGACCACCAAGGCCCGAGGTGACCAGCAGGTCACCCACCTGAATATCAGTGTTGCGCGGCAGGTTGCGCAGCTCAAGCTTGTCGAGCTCGCCACTGCCGGAGGCAATGGCGCGCAAGTCGTTGCGCAGCACCCGCACCGGAATGCCGTGGCTGGAGTCGGTGATCAGCAGCACGCGACTGGTAGTGGAGCCCACGTGGAGCACCTGACCAATCACCCCCTGATCGTTGATCACCGCCTGACCGTTGTAGACGCCATCCAGCGCCCCCTTGTTGATCAGCACCTGATGGCTGAAGGGGTCGGAATCCACCGACAGCAGCTCGGCCACCATCTTGCGGGACTCCTTGTGCACCGGCGAACCGAGCAGCTCACGCAGCCTCTGGTTCTCGTGTTCCAGCTGATCCATTTTGAGCAGACGGGCACGCAGGGTAAACAGCTGTTGCTCCTGCTGTTTGGTCTGCTCGATGAGATCGGCGCGGGTCTGCACCTGGGTCGACATGGTGTCGAGCAGGGTACCGGGCGCATTGGCCATGTATTGCAGGGGACTGACTAACGAACTGAGGTAGACGCGGACATGGGTAAACACACCGAAGCGGGAATCCGCGACGATGGCAGCGATGGAGATGATGACGGCGAGAAACAACCGTAACTGAAGCGAAGGGCCTCTACCAAAAATGGGTTTCATGGGTCGTCAAAAAAGAGCCGGCACGCTGGCCGGCTTTGGGTCTTATTCGTAGTGGAACAGATCGCCACCGTGCATATCGATCAGCTCCAGCGCCTTGCCGCCGCCACGGGCCACACAGGTGAGGGGATCTTCGGCCACGACGACAGGAATGCCGGTCTCTTCCATCAGCAGACGGTCGATATCTTTCAGCAGTGCGCCACCACCGGTCAGCACCATGCCGCGCTCGGAGATGTCGGAAGCCAGTTCCGGCGGAGACTGCTCCAGCGCCACCATGACAGCAGCCACGATACCGGACAGCGGCTCTTGCAGCGCTTCCAGGATTTCGTTGGAGTTGAGCGTGAAGCTGCGCGGTACACCTTCAGCCAGGTTGCGACCACGGACTTCAATCTCGCGCACCTCTTCGCCCGGATAGGCGGAGCCGATCTCGTGCTTGATGCGCTCGGCAGTCGCTTCACCGATCAGGCTGCCGTAGTTGCGACGGACGTAGCTGATGATCGCTTCGTCAAACTTGTCGCCACCGATACGGACGGACTGGGAGTAGACCACACCGTTCAGGGAGATGATGGCCACTTCAGTGGTACCACCACCGATATCAACCACCATGGAACCGGTCGCTTCGGATACCGGCAGGCCGGCACCGATGGCAGCAGCCATAGGCTCGTCGATCAGGTAGACCTCACGGGCACCAGCGCCCAGTGCGGACTCCTTGATGGCGCGACGCTCAACCTGGGTTGAACCGCACGGTACACACACCAGCACACGCGGGCTGGGGCGGAAATAGTTGTTGTCGTGAACCTGTTTGATGAAGTGCTGCAGCATCTTCTCGGTCACGTAGAAATCGGCGATCACGCCGTCTTTCATCGGGCGGATTGCGGAAATGTTGCCCGGGGTACGGCCCAGCATCTGCTTGGCGGCATGACCGACAGCAGCGACCGATTTGGCGTTCCCGCGCTCTTGGCGAATGGCGACAACTGAGGGTTCGTTAAGGACGATCCCTTGATCTTTTACATAGATCAGGGTGTTGGCAGTTCCCAAATCGATCGACAGATCGTTGGAAAAGACGCCTCTGAGCTTTTTGAACATGGCTACGGGAAATCCTAAGAATTTGGAGGTGCAGAAAACCGGCTAACTTTACCAATGCCCACCCCAATGGGCAAGCGCTCAAACTGTCACCAATCAATCAGGCGCGACAAAAATGCGAGTCATCACTCACTCGCACACGCTTGCAAACACTAATAAACAAGGATTTAGGGGGATGCTGTTGAGCCATCCCCCCTCACACATCATTTACTGCAATACTTCGCGCCGATAAATAATTCTGTCATTACCCCGGCTGGAGCCGAAAATGGCCTCACCTTGCAGGTTACCGTCATTGGCACTCGTGGGGTCCGACAACCAGAGGGGCTGCGACGGCTGTTTTGCCAATTCGACCTTGTAGGGAATGCGCACCGAGATGTCCGGCTTGGCAAAGTGGAACAGGATCTCCCCGTCTTTCGCCAGTGCAGCATCCCCACCCGGTGCAGAACTACCCAACCCCAGCTTGATCTTGCGACCCGCCCCCAGATTCAGCTCGCGAGTCGCCGCATCAAAGGTTTGACTCGGATTGAGGAAAGTGAACCCCTGATTGGCCAAAGAGAGCTGGGTACATTGATCTTCCTTGTTTTGCAGCCAGTTGCCTGCTTCGTAATATTGCATCTGCAGTGGAATGGCCAGCGGCGCCGAGGCAAGACCCGCCACCGTGCCAGCCAGCAGGCGGCCGTACAACAGCTTTTGAGTACCCAGCAGCACCGCATTACACCCCGACCCGGAACATGTCCCAGCTACAGCAGTATTCATATTTGGATTAGCCAACAGTGTATTGCCGCCATCCTTATCATCGACTTTGATACCAAAGCTCAACGTGGCAAAAGGCCCTTCTGGACTCGCGGCGCGATCAAAACGGGTATTCAGCCCCAAAGGCGACTGCTGATTGATACTGGCGACACCATTTGCCCAACTGAGCGATGGCGACAACGTAATACGCTGGTCACGCGCAATGCCATCCAAAGCATTAGCCGCCACCATCTCAGCAACACCTTTAGCGAACGCCCCCTTATAGTTCTGTGTCGTCCCTTTCTGCAGATTGCGTGCAATGAGGACAAAACCGCTGGCAAAGGGCTGACTCATGTATGTAAAGGCATTGCAGGCTGGAGTGATAAAACCGCCGCTCAAACTGTAATCCCAAGGCACAAAACGACCGATGGGCGAGCTCCAGCGCTGCACTGTCTCAAGTTGGGGAGATTCATCCTGATAAGCGGGATAAGGCACAAAATTGCTGACGCCTAACTGAATCACCCCTACCTCCGACCAATTCGCCACCACATTATTTGCCACTCCGTTCGCCAACGAGATTGCAGTTGGCGAGAATGTTCCGGTGCCGCCAGCTGCCGGCGCTAACAGCGCCCAAGAGATCGCTTTATTACTGGTCGCAAAACCAGAGGTTAGCTGATCCTGCTCATTGAGGGCACGCGCTTGCAGAGTAAAGGACTCGCCCGCTTTACGATAGACAGGGCATGCTGCATAT
Organism: Aeromonas sp. R9-2; assembly: GCF_040908025.1. Taxonomy (NCBI): domain Bacteria; kingdom Pseudomonadati; phylum Pseudomonadota; class Gammaproteobacteria; order Aeromonadales; family Aeromonadaceae; genus Aeromonas; species Aeromonas sp. R9-2. Next base: position 62,665 of record NZ_JBFOCX010000007.1, on the reverse strand, counting down.
GTATTGTCGTTACTGCCCGAGCAGCCACTTTGTCCTTGTGCCTGGAGTGCGATCGCTTTAGGAATCACAGCAACCGTATCACTACCGGTCAGCTTAAGGGTGCCGGTGACATCATTCTTCTGGAAAGTAGCATCCAGTCGCAACACCCCCGCATCCGGATATTGCAACGTCAACTGACCAACCCCGTTGCCATCAAACAGTACGTTAACGTTCCCACTTGGCGATATTGTGCTGCCATTGATCGTCGGCACTGCATTGCTGGCAGTATCAGACACGACCTTGGTAGAGCCGAATTGCAGGGTCTGATTTCCTGTCAATAATGGAACGCATACCTTAGTTGCTCCAACATCGCTGGATTTAATGGCTCGAATCGTCGAGTTTGTTGAACTACCGGCATAAAAGGTGGAGAAATCAAACTGCAGAGCAGCATCGGAAAAATTCATAGAACAACTGCTATCAAGCACACCATCGCGATAACAACGTAATAGCGCCGAGGGATTTGCGCTTGATAACCCAATGACAACACTCTTGGCAGCCAGAGAAGATAATGTGATATCAGCTGTTCCTGAACTACCCAAGCTGACCGGGTTACTACTCCATCCGTTGCTCGGCGTCATACTGACACTGGCATTACCGTTATAAAGTTGGCTACAACTGTTATCAAGACACGCGGCAAGCCGAACCTGTGCGGGTTCACACGTCAATGAGGAAGAAGGATAATAAACCTCATAATGGTCAACAACCGCCGTAGCTGTACATTGGAAAGATTGGCTATCGATGCGCGAGTTATTGCCTAACACCACGGATTTACCATTTACGCGCCCCATTAAATATGAAGCAGAAGATAAGTTAATAGTTTTAGCTGAGCTATCTGCTTGATAGACCATCCCAGATAGGGTTGAACCATTGGCTAAATATGCACTATCATAAACAACCATCAGTAACTTACTGATGTCACCAGAAATATTTGAGCCAGGACTGTTAATGTAGCTGGCCGATCCCATATCGAGATTTTTAACAAATATACGAACCGGGCCATCAACAATGATCGATGTATCATTATTCATCTTCAATGTTTCGATCCAGTAATCGCCAGCGGCCAACTTCACCGTATAATCTCTACCACCACGCCCACTTCCCAAGTCAAGAACTTTAATGCTAATACCCGAGTTCTCGATATTTATTTGTGACTGATGAGCTGTGCTAATTGTCCCAAACTGATTGCCCTCCACGGCAGTGAGAAAACGCGTTTCGGCAAAACCAACGGAAATGTTACTACCTGCACTTAATGGAAACCGGGAAGAGGGAGCGCCAGACCAGCTATTTACCATACCTGCAGCAACACAAGCGCTATTATCACAGTTTAGACCAGATGTACCTTTTATCTGACCATTAGGACCGTATCCAAGGCGACCCCCTTGAGAACCAAATAACTGCCCTGCCGTATAATTCGTATTCCCTGAGAAGTCAATTCTGTCGCTACTTTCTCGACCTTGGGCTGGATAAGGAAAAACCTGTGTACATAAATCATCAAGTACAGGAATATCATTTTTAGGCGTGTAACGCAGGATCATATCATCCCAGCTTATATCATCCCTATCTCTGGCATTTACTGTTTCGATCCATAATTCGTAATTACCAGCAGCAAGCTCATAGTTTATATTCCAATTGACATCCCCATTGCTATTGAAGTAATAAACCAATGGTGTATATGCACTACCAACTGGACGGATGAACATGCGTGAACCATTATTCACGCCCCAATCACGCAAGTTATATAACGTGAGTGCATTCAATTGTGACCGCTTATTAAGCGTGAATTGATACAATATGTAAGTACCGTTTGGCGCGGGGGGATACCAGCGATTAGCATCAGTATTCTCACCTATATGGGAACGTTCAATAAAATGGAACGCTGTCGTAGCACCATTGGTTACCAACCTTATATCTTTGAATGAAAAGTCATCCCAGTCTCTACAATAAGGGTCATACGCCCCCCAATAGTACCCATTTGAAAAGCAACCACCCCAAACAGCCATCTTGTACTCACCGGGGTTTAGCAACCATCCGCCATAACGAGATACCCTATCCCGTGAATAGTCATTAGCCCTCTCATTCAGCACTACATTTCCTAGGCTGTCCCAAATAACAAAATTAGCTCCTGCATCCAAACCAGTAGCGCTCTCAAGCCGGAGCTCGGATAAGGTCACAGGGTGACTAATATAAAAATGGATAGGGTTGACAGGTATGTAAGCCGAAAATCGAGTCGAAACCAAGGTAGTTGGACGAAGGGCATTACTTGTATTATCACCAATCAAAAACTGTCCAGGTAAAACAATATCTGCTCGAGCCAACTGAGAGACCAAAAGCAGCAGCCATAGCAAAAAACACTTCATTTTTTGGCTCATATCTGGCCTCCATCATAAGCTTCGACCATCAGGGTTCGGCTCACGGCAAAATCAGGGTTGGCACTGTCAAGGTCCGAGCTGCCACAGGTTCCGACACTCTCGAGACGATAGCCATTGGTCACAGATCCGTTATAGGTCACCGGTACCTCCCGGCAGCTAACCACAACCTGACAACCAGCCAAACCGATGTTGTCATTAAACTGCTGTGTGGCAAGTACCAGACCACAACGATTAGGTGATGATATAGCCGGTCTGTTAGGGAATAGCTGATATAGAGCAATCTCCAGCCCGCTCTGGGCGGCCAGCAGGGCACGCACGCTGCGCACCTCCACCGTATTTTTCTCGCCGCTATCGACCAGAAAACGCCCCATGGCAGCCGCCAGCAGCGCCATCACCACAATCACAAACAGGGCGATCATCAAGGCACTGCCTCGCATCCGTCCGAAAGCCTGTGGATCAGGGCACATTGAACACCTCTATCTTGTGGTTAAAGGTGACCGACTCCCCCTTGCGCTCGAACACAAAACGCATACCAAACTCCCCTTCAGCGTTAAACGCCGAGGTTTCCCGATAGAAGGTGCCAATACGAAGGGAATCCGCCATCAACACGCCCTGTGCAGGTAAGGGGGCCCCAATGGGCGCGGTAGCACGGGTCAGCGTGTTTCCTTCCACACAGTAACGTACCTGCTGGTTGGCAAAGTAGACCCGGCTGCCGGGAGAGAGGCCAGTCAGACTCTCGGCACTGGTATAGCGGATAGTTTGCGCCCCGGATACGGGCGTCAGCACATCCGTAACCCTGGCTACGCAGCGGCCATAATCGCAGCCTGCAGTAAGCGAACCGACATTTTTGTCCGGCACGGGGAATACAATCAGCTGATCGTCTTTTTTAACGGCGGTGGCATCCACATCCAGCGGATTGGCAGCAGAAGCCGGGGTCGCCATCACCAGCTCAAGGGTGGCCGTGCTCCCCGACATGGCGCGGTTAAGCGCCAAATAGCGGCTGGAGGTGCTGATGGGCCAGAACCGCAAACAGGCACCGGTGTCGACCCATGTCCCGCCAGTCGTCTCGATCCGCTCCGAGCCCGGCACCGCATCACGCAATTCGCGGTTAAGCCGCTCCATGGCGAAGCGGGCATCGCTCATCAGTTGCTCACGGCTGCTGGCATCGCCATAAATCTGGGTACCGATACCGATAAACTGGCTGGTAAAGGTCGCCATAATCCCGAGCAGCAGGATGACCATCACCAGCTCGACCAGGGTAAAGCCACGGTTACCCCGAGGTTTGAGGTGGGTTCGATTAGCAGCCAGGCGTAATCTAGCGCCGGAGTTGGCTAGGGGCGCTGATATTCTGGTAGAGAGGCAACCCCAGACAGCGGAGCGATCCATCAGTAATTCCCCCGATAGAAGGAGAAGTCGAGCACGCTCTGATCCGGCAGTTTGATCTGCAGATCAATACGCTTGCCCACAGAGCAGGGGGCGACACAACTCTTGAAGGTGCCGTCGCTGAAATCGGCTCCACTCACCGCAATTTTCACCTGATAGTTGCGATACTCCTCGCTGCTGACTCCCACCTCAGTTTGGGTCAGCGTGTTGGCATCCACCCAGCTACCTGCGGTATCGAAATCATCCACATCGTTATAGGCATAGGATGCGGGCTCGCCATCCGGACCATAACTGGTGGAGCAGGAAGAGATGGTCACCCCTGCCACCTGCTCGCCACAACGATAACGACCACCGTTATGATCCGAATGTTCATCAAACGACTTTTGCAAGATCTCGCCGGAGAGGCGCTGGGCCAGCTGGGCGGCGCGTACCTGCTGCACCGGGTCTACCGCCTGCGGCGCCTGATTGATAAGCAACCCCAAAATGCCGGTCAAAGCCACCGCCAGCAGCACTATGCCAACGATCAGCTCAATCAGGGTGAAACCACGCTTAAGGGATCTCATGGATAAACCCCTCAGACTCAATCTGGATACGGCTGGTTTCGCGGCCATTACTCACCAGCAAGGTACAACCGGTGGCGCAGCTGCCTAGCGGTCTGCCCATCAGATCAAAGCGGATCACATAAGGAGGCGTGCCCTTGTTCGAGGAGAGGGTGAGCCCGTCAGACAGAGTCACCGGACGACCCCGGGTGAGCTGATTAGCGTTCCAGCTAGATATAGCCGCAGGATTATCACATGGGGATTCTGTGCTGTGGCCAAATTGGCCAGATTCAACAAGTAGTGAGGTACAACGATTGGCCGGTTCGTGCATATTGACGGTCTGTACCAGCCGCAGCCGGGTCAGCAGTTCGTCACGCACGGTTTGAATTTCAAAGCCGCCTTTGCCCAGCCATTTGGGCACGGCAAAGGCGGCCAGAATCCCGAGTAACAGGATCACCAGTACCAGTTCAATCAGGGTAAAGCCCTTGGTTGCAGGCATGGGACTTCTCATTAGGGAAAAGAGAAAGCGAGGCCGAAGCCTCGCTTACTTAGCTATTACGGCTTTTTGCAACCATTAATTTTTGTGCTGAAGATGGCAGTTGATGTCGCTTGAGTATAAACAACAGAACAGCTGTTACCGGCTCCATTATCAGGAACAAAAGTGCCAGCTGCACCTGATGTACTCCAGCCTTCCAAAGTTACAGCGGCTGAAATGGTTGCGGCAGTGGGATAGCCATAAATTACCTCTACACCGCTCAGACCAGTAAGAGGTGTTGCAGATGATGCAGCTTCCTTACCTTCCAATGCAGCTTTGCTATAAACCAAATTAGCAGAGCTTTGCAGTGCAGCCTGCACGCCTTGAGCGGCAGAATAACGAGCATCATCCTGCAGATTCAGGAACTTGGGTGCAGCGGTGACCGCCAGAATACCCAGAATGATGATCACGATAACCAGTTCGATCAGGGTAAAACCCGCCTGTTTTTTCATTTCACTTTCCTCTGTTAATTAATATTTGTGGTCACCTGACCGGATGCCGGGCGGTAACTGAAACTCATAAATGCATCAGTCTTGCCTTGCGGATCCTGATACTTGCCATCACTGCCCTTACTCAAACTATTGACCAAATAGTAACGGCAGACCGAATCCAGTCCATTACTGCTTACTGTGGCATAGTATTTCAGGTCATTGCCGCTACCGCGCACTTCATTGAAGCTGGCCGTAGCCTTGGGCGGGTTTTGCAGTAACCCCTCCCAAATATTGAGACAACGTTCGGCGGTCAGATTAGCCGGATCCACATCGGGATTACCGCTTGCAACGGTATCCATCGGATAGCCGGGCGACAGCTCGCCATTGCTGATCTGGGTCTCGGTCGGAGTGGTCAGATAGAAGCGACTACCGTCATAGAGCACAGTATTGAGGCTGTCCTGTTTGGCGCGACCTTCCGCCTCCCATTGCGCCCGCACCAGTGAAACGCCGGTAGCAAAACCGCCAGAGACCCCTTCCACGCTGGCCTTCTTCGCTTCGTCAGTCACATCGAGAAAGCGCGGCAGTGCAGTCACCGCCAGGATCCCCAGGATCACGATAACGATCACCAGCTCAATGAGGGAGAAGCCGGCAGACCCTCTCCTCATCCCGTTTTCCGGCATTGATGGTGCCATTGGTTTCATTGTCATGCTCCCTCCGTAATGCCCCACATTATTTCATGCAGGCCCAAAAAAATCATGTAGCTGGGTCATATGATTAGTTTCATTCAAGGCTTTTTCATCACCCGCCCGTCAGAAAACTGATAAACCAGCCAATAACCATCCCACCCCATCTCGCAACCACTGCCATCGGGGCGGGCCAGAACCTGCAGGGGAGGCATGCCCCCCTTCGTCTCACCCATCAGTGCCAGCCACAACTGACGGCAATTTTCCGAAGGGGATTGCAGCGGCACCAGCCCCAGGGGCCAACCCCGGGTGTCAAACTGCCACCCCTTGCCAGCGACATGCAGAGTCTGCGGACGCCGCTCATCGAGCCAAATGCCGTGCAAACGCTGTGCCCGCTCGGCAAATTGCTCCCCCAGCAGGGTGAGGGTGAGTTGCTGCGCCTCTTCCCGGTGGCTCTCATAGCTGCGCACCAGGGTCGCCACGATCACCATCAGCAGGATGATCACGGCGATCCGCCGATATCCGGTCAGCCAGCGATCATCCTGCTGCGTCTGTCTGTTCATCCAGCCCTCGACTCCACCGATCACTTGCCTCTTACGGCTCGCATCATGTCCCACCACTCAGGCGTGAAGATATCCAGTTCCAGCAAGATTACTTGCCGCGAACTGCGCGCATCATGTCCCACATGGGGGTGAAGATACCCAGCGCCAGGATCAGCACCATCACCGCCACGATCCCGATCAAGATCGGCTCGATCCGAGCGGTGAGACTCTTGAGGTCATAATCCACCTCCCGCTCGTAATACTCGGCCGCTTCGTGCAGCAGGTCATCGACCTGACCGGTCTCCTCCCCCACGGCGATCATCTGCATCACCAGCGGGGTGAACAGGCCGCTGCTGCTGGCGGTGCGCAGCAGGCTCTCGCCCCGCTCGATACCGGCGCGCATATCCCGCACCCGCCCCGCCATATAAGCGTTATCCACCGCATCGGCCACCAGGGTCAGCGCGGTGTTCAGCGGCACCCCGGCCTTGAGCATCATGGAAAAACTGCGGGCAAAACGGGCCAGCAGGGAGCGCTCTATGATGGTGCCGACGATCGGCAACTTGAGCTGCCAGCGGTGCCAGGTCAGCTTGCCCTTGGTGGTGGCGACCCAGCGGCGCCAGCCGAACACCATCCCCGCCAGAATGGCGAGCAGCAGCCACCAGTAGTTGACAAAAAAGTGCGAGGTGGCGAGCAGAATGCGGGTAGCCAGCGGCAACTCCACCCCGAATTTGGCGAACATGCCGGCAAACACCGGGATCACCATGATATTGAGGATCACCATGGCGATACCGATGGCGATCATCACGAAGCTGGGGTAGCGCATGGCGGTCTTGATCCGCTTGCGAGTCTCCAGCTCCAGCTCGAAATAGTTGGCGAGCTGCAAGAAGGCCTCTTCCAGCTGACCTGTGTTCTCACCCACATGGATGATGGCGACGAACAGGCTGCTGAATACCTTGGGGTGCGCCTGCATCGAGCTGGAGAGCGGGCGACCGTTGCCAAGATCTTCCCCCAGCGAGTGAAGCGCCCGCTTGAGCGGCTTGCTGTGAGTGCTCTCCTCCAGCCCGGCAATGGCACGCAAGATAGGGATCCCGGCCCGGGTCAGGGCATACATCTGGCGGCTGAAGATCACCAGTTCGTCCAGCTTGACGCCCCCTTCCAGCAACAGTGACCAGTCGATTGCAGCGGATTTGGCCTTGCCCGGTTTGAGCTCGGTGGGCATCACGCCACGGCGCATCAGCTGCTCGGCGGCTGCCATCTCGTTGGCCGCTTCGACCACGCCACTGGTGGCGTTGCCCTGGCTGTCACGCCCCTTGTAAGCAAAGTTAGCCATCGCTTACCCCAAATCCTCGGCCAGTCGCAGCACCTCATCCACCGAGGTGATCCCCTGACGGGCATAATCGAGGGCAGTGAGGGCCAGCGGCCGGTAGTGTTCATGTTGACGGGCCGCCTTGGCGAACCCTTCCGCATCGTTGCGGCGCAGGGCATCCATCATCGGTTGATCCAGCTCCAGCAGCTCGTAGACCCCGATACGGCCGGAATAACCGGTAAAGTTGCAGCTCTGGCAACCCCGGCCCTTGTGATAGGTGTGTTGGCCAGGCGCCTCGCCGGAGAGCACGGTGAGCCAGGTGGCCTGCCCTTCGTCGGGCGCCTTCTCCTCGACGCAGTGCTCACATACCCGCCGCACCAGCCGCTGGGCGACCACCGCCCGCAGGGCACTCGCCACCAGATAGCCGGGCGCCCCCATGTCGATCAGGCGCAGGGCACTGGTCACCGCATCGTTGGTGTGCAGGGTGGTCAGCACCAGGTGACCTGTGATGGCGCCACGCAGACCGATCTCCACCGTTTCGTTGTCCCGCATCTCACCCACCAGCAGGATGTCCGGATCCTGACGCAGGGTGGAGCGCAGCACGTTGGAGAAGGTGAGGCCGATCTTGGGGTTGACCTGCACCTGATTGACGCGGGAGAGACGATACTCCACCGGGTCTTCTACCGTGATGATCTTGTTGCTGGACTGGTTGAGCTCGGAGAGGGCGCCATAAAGGGTGGTTGTCTTGCCGCTACCGGTCGGGCCGGTCACCAGGATCATGCCGTGCGGGCGTTTGAGCTGGCGACGGAAACGGGTCAGGATCTCAGGCGGCATGCCGGTCTCGGTCAGCGACAGGATGCCGGAGGATTGATCCAGCAGACGCATCACCACAGACTCGCCATACTGCACCGGCATGGTGGACATCCGCACATCCACATCGCGGCCGCGCACCTTCATATTGAAACGGCCATCCTGCGGCAAGCGCTTCTCGGAGATATCGAGCCCCGCCACCAGCTTGAGGCGCAGCACCAACGCCTGGGCGATCCGCACCTCGTTGAGGATATTCTCGTGCAGGATGCCGTCGATCCGCTGGCGAATGCGCAGCACCTTCTCGTCCGGTTCGATGTGGATATCCGACGCCCCCACCTGCACCGCATCCTCGAACAGGGAGCGCAGCAGCTTGGCCACCGTCGCCTCCCCCTCGTCGTTGGCCCCTAGGTTACTGGAGCCCAGCTCAAAGCCGGAGTCCTGATACTCCTCCTGCAACTGTTCGGCGAAACTCTCAATCTCGCGGGTGCGGCGATAGAGGCGGTCGAAATACTCCAGCAGCTGCCCTTCCCGCGCCACCGCCAGCACCATGATGCGCGGGCTGAGCAGGGCAGCGATGGCATCCAGTGCGCTCAGATCAGCCGGATCCGACATCGCCACCGTCACCTTGTCGTCGGTAAGGTTGACCGCCAGCGCCCGATAACGGCGCGCCTGCACTTCGGGCAGCAGCGGCACCGCGGCGGCGTCGATGGTGAGGTTGTTGAGATCGAAGAAGGGCACATCCAGCTGGCGGGCGAGGAACTGCAACAGCTGCACCTCGCTGATAAAGCCGAGGTCGATGAGAGTGGTGCCCAGCTTGCGGCCGGTCTGACGCTGCTGCTGCAGGGCAAGCTGCAGCTGATCATCAGAGATGATCTGCTCTTGTACCAGCAGGTCGCCGAGGCGCATTTTCAGTCTGGGTTGTGCCATGTTTGCTCCGATCTCTGTTACTTCACACCCGTTGCCGCATCCGATTAGGCTTAGCTAATCGAACCAGCTGTTTATCAAGGGGTTAGTTGGCCAATTCGTTGTTCCAGCCAGTTGGTCGACGCCTCGCCGAGGTTGCCGTGCAGCAGGGCGTTGCGATAGGCATCGAGCGCCCGCTGGCTGTGACCCTGACCATCCTCAGCCACGCCGAGACCAAGCCACCAGCGGCCCTGATCCGGCTGCTGACGCAGTAGCTTCACATAGAGCGCCGCCGCATCGGCATTCTGGCCCAGCTCCTGAGTCAGTCCTGCCCAGGTGGCGTAGTAGTCCATGTTGCTGGCGAGATCCGGCTGATAACCGGACAGCCAGCCAAGCGCCTGCAGCTGCTGCCCCTCGCTGATGGCAAGACGGGCCAGTAGCAGACGAAAATCGGCCTGTTGGGGATCGAGCCGGATCCCCTCTTCCAGCAGCTGACGCGCCTCGGTCAGACGGCCCTCGCCGTAGAGCAGCCCCGCCAGCTGCTCGCGCGCCCCCTGATTGTAGGGATCGTGGGCCAGCACCTGATAGTAGTTGTCCTGCGCATCCCGCAGGCTTCCCTTGGCCATGGCGGTGGTCGCCTTGCGCTCCGCCAGTGCCGCCAGCTCCTTGGCCGACAGCTCCACCGTCTCGATCTTCAATACGCTCGGTTTGCGCGGCGCGCTGGCGACTGCCTGCTGCTCTGCCGCCAGTTCGGCGTAAAGCTCGGGCTGCAGCTCTTCATCGGTCGGCTCCGTCTCGTCAACATCGCTGGAGGCATCAAAGGGCGCACCGTCGGCCATGCTATCCGAGTCACTCTCGCCTGCCTCATCATTCACCTCGTCCTGACTTGGCAACGGCAGCGCGGCCGCCACCTCGACCGGCTCGGGCTGACTGACGGGCGCGGCGACCCTTGCCACCACATCGGGAGTCACCGCATCGGGAGCTAGCACTTCACTGGCAGCTGTCACGGTATGGGTCTGCTGCCAGTAGATCCAGGTTCGCCAACCGAGGCTCCCCAGTGCCAGACCGCAGATCAGGGTCAGCAGCAACATCCACCATCCCTGCTGGCGCGCAGGGGCAATATAGACGGCAGCACCTTCGGATCCTTGCTGGCGCCGATCCAGATCTTTTAGCATCTGGTTGATAACACTCATGGCCAGACTCCATAAGCCAGGGCGCACCCCAGCAACAGTAACAGGGGCCACCAGCGCCGTGGTGCAAAGCGGCTGGCATCGTCGGTATCGCGAATGGCGAGCCGCACCAGATGGCTATCGATCTGACGCACACCCTGACCATAGGCCAGCATCAGGCACTTCTGCGCCAGGATATTGATAAGTCTCGGGATCCCTCGCGATGCGCGCCACAACAGACGCATGGCGCGACCAGAAAACAGCGGTGCCCCGCGGTAACCGGAGACCTGCAATCTGTGCTCCAGATAGGCGCGAGTCTCGTCAAAACGCAGCGGCCGCAGGCAGTAGGAGAAGCCAATCCGCTGGCGCAGTTGGCGCAGATGCGGCTTGGCTAGTCTGGTATCCAGCTCCGGCTGACCGAACAGCACGATCTGCAGCAGCTTGCTCGATTCGGTCTCGAGATTGCCGAACAGGCGGATCGCCTCCAGCGTCTCGTCCGGCAGCGCTTGCGCCTCGTCGATCAACACCACCACCCGACTGCCCTGCTGGTGCAGGCTGATCAGGTGACGATGGATACGATCGGTCAGATCCAGCTCGCTCTGATCCCGTACCGCCAACCCAAGCTCCAGCGCCAGCGCGATGCGCAGTTCGGCCGGAGTGAGGTGGGGATTGGGCAACCAAGCAAGCCGCACCGGACGCGCTTCCGAACCCAGCTCGCTGAGCAACTTGCGGCAGAGCAGGGTTTTGCCGGTACCCACCTCGCCGGTCACCTTGATAAAGCCCTCCCCCTGCGCCAGCGCCCAGTTAAGCACCTGCAGCGCCTCTTCGTGAGGCGGCAGGCCGTAGTAGAAGCCGGTATTGGGAGTGAGGCTGAACGGTACCTCCTGCAGGCCGAAGTGGGTCAGGTACATGAGACCTCACCTGCCACAGCGAGCAAGCAGCCTGTGCTGGCAAGGCAGCACAGGCCGTTCGGGATAAGGGTGACCGTATCTGGTGTCATGGGTCAGCCCTTGGCCGGATACCACTTGTCGAGCAGCTCGGAGGAGCGTTGCAGCTCGTTTTGCCAGGTATCTTTCTCCACCACGGTCGGTTTGAGCATGATCACCAGCTCCACCTTCTTGGTGCTCTCGCGGCGGTTGGTAAAGGCTTCACCCACCCAGGGAATATCCCCCAGCAACGGCACCTTGCTGACGATCTCCTGCTTGTCGGTCTTCATCAGGCCGCCGATAACGATGATGTCACCGTTATTGGCCTGCACCACGGTATCGGATTCGCGGATCGAGCTCTTGGCGAGCGGCAGTTGCAACTTGCCACCCGAGGTACCCATGTCGATCACCTTGTTTTGCTCTTCGGTATCGATAACCGAGGGATGGATATGCAGCAGCACCTTGCCCTCTTCATCGATCTGCGGCGTTACGTCCAGTGCGATACCGGAGAAGAAGGGGGTCAGCTCCACGTTAGGTGTCTTGTCTGTGCCCGTCGAGGTAGTGGTAATGGTGGTGGACGCATTGGTGACGTAATACTCGTCCGTCCCCACCTTGATCACCGCCTTCTGGTTGTTGGTCGCGGTGACACGGGGACTGGAGAGAGTATTCACATCGCCCTGGGTCTTGAGCAGGTTAACCGCCACATTGAAGTTGCCATCAGAGATGGTAAAGCCAGCCCCCCCCCCGAGCGCAGTAAAGATCTGGTTGGGGGTGGAAGGCAACTGGGTATTGGCCAACGACTTGCCACCGGTAATCCCCTTGTTGCCATCCCAGCTGGCGGAGAGACCGCTCCAGTCCACCCCCTGCTCATACCCTTCGTTGAGGGCGACTTCGATGATCCGAGCCTCCAGCACCACCTGCCGCTTGAGGTGACTCTCGGACTGAGTCAGGAATTCACGCACCGCCTTGAGCTCTTTCGGATAGGCGCGAATGGTGACCAGACCCGCCTGCGGGCTGGTGATCACGGCGCGACCGTCACCCGTGCCAATCAGGGTCTGCAGGGAGTCGCGCAGATCGGTCCAGTAGTCGCTGTTGGTGTCGGTTTCGATACGGGTGCCGTTGTTGTTGTCACCGCTCGAGTTGCTGCTGGTTGAGCTGTTGCTGCCGTTGTTGTTGTTCGATGCACTGTCAAAACTGCTGTCGCTGCTGTTATTGCTGTTATTGCTGTCATTGGCCGTCACCCCGCCTGTGCTGACCGAGGTGCGGGAGAGGCCACGACGGGACATCATCAGGTAGTTGACCGGGATGGTTTCGGTACGCAGACCCGCCGGATAGATATGGAAGACATTGCCCTTGCGCTGCACGTCGAAGCCGTACATGTCGCCCACCACCGCCAGCACCTCTGGCAGAGTCACATCCTTGAGCTCGACGGAGACCAGCCCGGCCACCCCGGGGTGAACCGCCACGCTGTAGCGGGAGCCCTTAAACAGGGAACCGAAAAACTCCACCGCCTCCACATCGTGAGCCGCGATACGCAGCCGCTTCTCCGGCATGCCGACCGGTATCTGCGGCCGATTCAGCTGCAGTAATTCACTTTGCACCGATTTGGGCAACGCGGTCAGAGGGGCAGCCTGTTTCTGCTGTTCGTTCATGGCCTGTTTGAGAGCATCCTTGGCCTGGGTCGGCTCGGGGTGCTGATACGTGGTACAGCCTGCAGCCATCATGGCCACGGAGATCAGACAGAGACGGTGTTTTTTCATGTAATTAGGGCACCCTGACTTGCAATTAAACTCGATAAAGCCGATTCACCTCTCGAGAGGCAAGCACGACTCAAACCCGGATCTTGCTGGCAAACAGTGTTACCGCATGGCGTTTTCCCGCCTTTTCCAGCACCACGGCATCGGCATTGATGGTCACCAGCGTATAGCCGTCCACCTGTTGTCCGACCCGATAACTCTTGCCATTGAGTACCGCCAGTGCCGGGCCATTGCCCAGCACCACACTCTGCAGCTTCGGCAAACCGGCATTGCTCTCGCCGGTCGCACGGGCGCCAACCGCCACATCCGCCAGCGGCGCGGTGGGATCCTGCAATACCTCGACCGGCTCCGCCTGTACCAGCAAGCTGAACAGGCAACAGCACAACGCAAACACTCTAGCCACGGATAAACTCCTTGCTGGTACTCAGGGTGTAGATCTCCATCTCCACCACCGCGCCGGGATAGGCTTTGACCTGATAGTCGAACTGCTTCCAGTAAAAGTGACGCGGCAAGGCTTCCAGCGCTTTAAGATATTGATACACATCGAAATAGCCGCCTTCAAGCTGAAGCCGGATACCATGCTTGTAGAGATTGACCTTCTGCTCTCCCGCCATCAGCGGGGTCGGCTCCAGCGAACTGAGGGCCAGCATGTGAAGGTTGGCGGAGCGGGAGAGCAGCGCCTCCAGCACCAGCGGCATCTCGTGCGCCGGGATCAGATCGACGGTCTGGGCCTTCAGCTCATCGTCGATCCGGGCCAGATCCGCTTCGACCTGCGCCAGCTGGTCGCGAACGCCCTGATTGGGATCCCGCTTGAGCCGGGCCTGTTTGCCGAGGTTTTCCAGCTCCATGATCTCGAGGTCGCGCTCGGCGGCACTCAGGGCCATGCGATCCTGCTGCAGGCGAGTATCGGCGCCATCGAGCCAGCCGTAGAGTCCGGCCGCGCCCAGCAGCACCAGACCGGTCAGCAGGATCAACACCCGCTCCCGCTGGCTCAACACGGCGATACGCTGGCCCCATGCCTGCCATTGTGTTTGCAGGTTCATCAGGGTTTCTCCCGCGCAATGCCGCTCAACTGGAAGGTCAGGCGACCCTCCTTGTCACGGCCGAGGGTCAGTTCACCAAACTCCTTGCCTACCAGACTCGGGGTCTGCTTGAAGCGGTTGACCCAGGCCGGTACATCCTGACTGCGTCCGGCAAAGCCGGAGAGGTTGATCCGCCCTTCGTTGATCTCGATGCGCTGCAACGAGAGGTTGCTGTTGCGAATGCGGGAGAGATCCGCCATCACGCTGGCATAGCCCTGGGATTTTTGCAGGGTCAGGCTGCCCAATTGGCGCATCAGCCCCTGCTTGGCCGTCAGCTCATCCTGCTTGTTGACCAGTTGCTGTTGCAGTCGGGGATCCGCCTGATGGCGCGCCAGCTCGGCATCGAGCCGCTGCGCCTCGCTGCGCTTGAGTTCCAGCTCGGCATGACGCTGTGCCAGTGCCCGGCTGACCTGCTGCTGTTGCCAGCCGTAACCGGCTCCCACCAACAGGATCAGCAGCAGCGCAAAGCCCCATACCAGCGCCATCTGATTGAGGCTGGCCCACTGCCGTTTGGGACGAAACTCGGCGCCATAGAGGTTTATCTGACGTTTCATCACGCATCCTCCCCGATGGCGGCTGCGTAGGCAGAAAGGTACTCAACGCCGGCCAGGACTGCCTTGTTGGCCATGGCGGAGACGGCAAAGCCGAAGGTCTGCTCCATGTGGCGCACCAGGGTACCGATAAAGGGCGAGGCGACGGCAAACTGCATCTGCCCCAGCTCGGGCAATTTCAGCTGGCCCGCCAGATAGTCGAGGGAGCGCTGGATCTCCAGCGCCAGTGAATCGAGCAGCATACTGTCCGGCTCATGTTCGCCAGTCAGGCTGGTGAAACCGCGCAGCTGGCGGGAGAAGCAGAGCCCGCCCTGATGGAAGACCAGCAGTTGCAGATCCTGCCCCTTGGGCTGCCACAGCAGCATGCGCACCGTGTCATCCGCGTCATAGAGAGAGGTGAGCGCCAATTCGTCGCTGATGATGGATTGCAGGGTAGCGATGCCGTTGATGGCATCGGCCAGCTGCTGCACCCGGCTCTTGGGCAAGCAGATCACATTGATGCGCGGGCGACCGGCAGGCGGGGTGGGCAAGTCCACATAATCCATCGCCAGTTGCAGCACGGGTTCGCTGACATAATCCTTGATAGCCCAGGGGAGCGCTCCCGCCATCTCGGCGTCAGGCACGGCAGGCTTGTCGATCTGGATCTGTTGATAAAGGCTGGCGGCGAGGGCCACCCGCACCGTAGACTTGGCCAGCCCATGACGGCTGAACAGCTCGTTCATGGCCACAGCCCACTCCTGTGGACCGTTGATGGTGCGCGTCGCGAAGACGGGGGGATTGCCCACCGCAGCCAGCATGATCCTGTCATTGGCCAGCAAGAGCCCGACCTGGCGGCTTGGCGTCGACCGTCTGAACAGTTGTTTCATGTAAGCCCGCCCATCAATAGTGATTAAATGTATGAAATATTAACATAAACAGCAGATTAGCCTCCAGATTAAAAGACGGACTCACCATTGCAAGCCAGCCTTTCCGCCGAGTCAGAGGGTCAAGCCATCCTCCCTTCCCCCCTGCAACGCCTCCACCATCCGTTGCTGACCCGCTATGGTGTCGAGCTGTGGTGCAAGCGGGATGATCTGATCCATCCGGCCATCTCCGGCAACAAGTGGCGCAAGCTCAAGTACCACCTGCTGCATGCCAAAGAGCATGGCAAACGGCACCTGCTCTCGTTTGGCGGCGCCTACTCCAATCATATCCACGCGCTGGCGGCAGCGGGGTGCCAATCTGGCCTTCGTACTACCGGTATCATACGGGGCGAATATGACGCCGTCAGTAACTCTACCCTGCGGGATGCCCGGCGCTGGGGCATGGATCTCGTTTTTGTCGACCGCCAGAGTTACCGGCGACGGCAGGATCCCGACTGGCTGGCCCAATTCGATGCACCCGATACCCTGATCGTGCCGGAAGGGGGTAGCAGCCCGCTGGCCATCCCCGGGGTGGCGGAACTGGTAGGCGAAGTGCCCTTCTCGCCAGATCTCTGGGTACTGCCCTGCGCCAGCGGCGGCACTCTGGCGGGCCTGATCGCTGGCAAACGGGATCGGGAGCAGATCCTCGCCATTGCGGTACTGAAAGGAGGCGGCTTTATCGCTGACGAGGTGTGTCGCCTCCATCCCGCGGCAGCCAGCATCCCCGGTTGGCGCATCGCGCTCGATCACCACGATGGTGGCTACGCCAAATTCAGCCCGGCTCTCTGGCAGTGGGTGCAGGATTTCAGCGCCACGGCCGATCTGCCCCTTGAGCCTATCTACAGCGGCAAGGCGATGTGGGGGCTGTTTCGCGAGCTGGTGGCGGGCCGTATCGCCCCCGGCAGCAAGATTGTCTTTATCCACACTGGCGGCATGCAAGGGCTCGCCGGGCTGCGGGAGCAGGGGCGACTGTGACCCCCGCCTGAAGGCAACCGCAAACAGCATCGCAAACAACAGAGGGTCGCCCCAAGGCGACCCTCTGTTGTTTATCTCAATCACCAGCCGGTTCCAGCACCAGACGCTGAGGCTCGGCAAACCAGGGCCCCTGCCCGGCATGCACCCCGAGGTGGCGCAGCATCTTCCACTCATCGCCACTCTCCACCCCCACTGCCAGCACCCGGGTGCGGGTATTGGCACAACCTCCTACCAGACTGCGTACCGCCATCTGGTTGACCTGACGGGCATGGATCTCCCGCACCAGGCTGGGGTGCAGCTTGAGGAAGTTGATCTCGAACTCCTTGATGTACTGGGTGCTCACCACATCCTGACCGGCATGATCGATGGCCAGCTGGCAACCCAGCATCCGCAAAGAGCGCAGCGGCCGCTTGAGCGCCTCGAAGTGGCGGGTCACCTGGGATTCGGAGAGTTGCAGGATCAACCGCTCGTTGGTGCTGCGCGGCAGCTGGAACAGGGCGAAGAAGAGCCAGCGCTGGAACTCGCGGTTGAGCAGGCTCTGGGCACTGAGGGTCAGGCTGATGGGGCAGCTCTGCTCGGAGCGCTGGCGCAGCAGGGCTAGGGTCTGCTCCGCCACCAGCCGATCCAGTTGCAGTAACAGGCCCACCTTCTCCGCCATCGGCATGAAAATACCCGCCTGCAAAGCCCGCCCCTGCTCGTCGTGCAGATAGGTGAGCAGCTCCTGCTGCAACACCACCTGCCCCCGATCCTGCTGGATCGGCTGGGTGTAAAATTCGATGCCGTGCTCTTCGAGACGGCGGCTGATCAGGGTGCGCCAGCGTACCGTGCCCTTGCTGCTCTGCTCCTCATCCAGCTGCTTCTCGTAGAGGAACCAACCGTTGTGCCCCTGCAGACGGGCGCTCTTGAGGGCCAGCTCAGCTTCCTCCTGCACCTTGAGCAGGCTGTCTTGTGCCTGATAACAGACGGCGCCGAGATAGACCGCCGTCTCGGGATTGACCTCCTGCGGCCAGTGCAGCCGTTGCAGGCTCTTGAGCAGCTGGCTGGCGCTATCCACCATCTCGCTCTCGGACATATTGGGCAGCAACACCGCAAAAACCTGACCGGCGTAGCGGGCCTGCAGGGCGCCGTTATGCTTGCGCACGAAGGCACCTATGGTGGCGCTCGCCTCCATCATCAAATCGTGCCCCAGCAGCTCGAACTGATCGGCCTCCAGCTCCTCCAGACAGGCGAGATCGATCAGCAGCACGCCACCGCTCATCACGCTCGCCTCCATGATGGCGCTCTCCAGCCGGTTGTCGAAAAACAGCCGGTTGCCGATGCCGGTCATCTTGTCGACGAAGGCGTTGCTGCGAATGAAGTTGTCGAAGCGGCTGCGCTCCTTGCGGGCATCCGCCAGCTCGGCGAGCAGATGATCGAGGGCCTGACTGGCGGCCACCGGCCACTCTTCGGCGGGGTCATGACTCAGTTTGGAGAGCTTGTCATCGAGGATTAGCTGGGCGCGAATGCCCAGCAGCTCGGCCCCGCGCAACTGCTGGCGCAGC
Source organism: Aeromonas sp. R9-2 (assembly GCF_040908025.1). Classification (NCBI taxonomy): domain Bacteria; kingdom Pseudomonadati; phylum Pseudomonadota; class Gammaproteobacteria; order Aeromonadales; family Aeromonadaceae; genus Aeromonas; species Aeromonas sp. R9-2. Next base: position 44,222 of record NZ_JBFOCX010000007.1, on the reverse strand, counting down.
CAGCGGATGGAGTACCAGAGACCGAACACCACAATAAAGATGCCCAGAGAGATGCCGGACATTGCCTTGATGGAGTATTCCGCCTCCTTGAAGGGGCGCTCCAGTTTGAAGTTCGCCTGCATGCCAGTCTGATGGGGCAACGGGTGGCTGTATGGCACCAGCAGCTGCTCGTCGACCGGATTGCGCACATCGCGGAACCAGTAGACCCGCTGGTTATTCTGGCGCACCTCCAGCTCGACCACATGGGCAGCCCGCAGCAGGGTGGGCAGCCAGTGGCTCATATCTTCCATGTCGTGAGCAACATCGAGCTGCTTGTCGATCACTTCGACCAGCGCATCGACCTTCTTTTGCTGCAACTCCATGCCCAGCTCGCGAAAGCTGAACACCCCGCCAATCAGCACGGTCGCCATGGCTGCGATCACGCAAAGGGTGATAAATGAGACAAGCTGTGTAGTGAGTTTCATGCGCCTTTCCGTATGCCCAGCATCATCCATGTCGCCTCATGGTAGCAGCGGCGATCGGGCCACAGCTATGGATGAAGATCCCGCTTCTGCAATTTAAGCGGGCAAGCATAACCCAAAGCAGAGGGAGAATACCAAGGATGACGGGCTACAGATGCGGGAAAGGGCGGGATGACAGACAGAAAAATGGTCCCTCAAAGGGGACCAAAAGGAACACTCATATCAAAACTAACACTCTGTGCTACTGACAAAAAACAGATACAGGAGTATTGAACACACGGTGAGTCAAACCGCAGGGCTACTCTAATGCAGTTCGGATAAGCTGAGCAATTGTCATTTATGACAGGTCAGCGATTGAATCTAGCCAAAGTTAATAATAAACACATTTAAAATCATGTAGTTAAAAAATCAATCAACAAGTGTGACAACTCGGACTCAAATTGATTGCACTAATGCTCTATGATGGCTAAGTCCATTTGTGTCTCATGAAACTGGCAGGTACTTCCTTTGCGTAAATCACCCGTCTGGATCGCTCTGTTGCTGTTCGTCCTGCCTGTCGTGGGCAGCCAGTTTCTCGGCCTGTGGTTTGCCAAGCCGATGGCCTTTCATCTGCTGGAAGAGAAGGTTGCCGAGCTCAAGGGAGCCATGGCCGTACGCCACCGGGAGCTGGATGCTGCCATCAACAAACAACTGGCACAATTTGAGTTCAACTGCGGCGCCAAAGACATGGAGCTGCTGCGCGATCCGCGCTTCTACAGCGCTCATATCCGCCTGCAAGGGCTGGAGCTCGCCTCCGGCAACAGCTGCTCCAGCCTGGGGGTGGAGATCCCGCTGATCAAAGAGCTCCAGAACAGCGGGCAGAAGTTTGGCAAGCTGGGGATCACCGCCACTGTGGCCAAATACAATACCGAGCAGGAGCTGATGGCCTTTTACCGATCCGGTGACAACCTCGCCTACTGGGTGCTGGATAACAGCTGGAGCCACGACCTGCTGCAACACCCCTGCAGCCACTGCTTCTATCTGGAGTTCAGCCGACAGGATACCGATGCAAGCACAGTCCACTTCCCCCGTGGCGACAAGGAGATCAAACAGGAAGAGAGCAATATCAGCCTCAGTTTCTTCGATCCCAATGAACTCACCAAACAGACGGTCTGGGCGGGTAAAGCGCTGGAGCAATATGCCCATGACCAACTCAATCACTACGGTCTCTGGTTCGGTATCGCGCTCGGCGCCCTGTTAAGCGTCACATACTGGCTGCTGCGCAGCTATCGGCGCTCCCTCAAGGGACTGCTGCAAACAGGATTGATACGCAAGGAATTTATTCCCCTCTACCAGCCGATAGTGGATGCCCGTACCCACCAAGTGGTGGGATTCGAGGCGCTGCTGCGCTGGCAGCGGGGAAACGAGCTGATCCCCCCGGGCACCTTTATCGAATATGCAGAGGAGCAGGGACTGATCCTGCCGATGACCGAACAGTTGCTGGAGCAGGTGATCACCGACCTGCCGCAGCTGGCGCCAGAGCAGTGGGTCAGCGTCAATCTGGTGGCGGCCCATATCGAGCAGCCCCTGCTGCGCACCTTGCTCGCTCGCAGCCAAAACCCCTCACCCACCCGGCTCACCTTCGAGCTGACGGAGCGCAAGCCGATCCTCGACATCAAGGCGGCCACCGAGGAGATCACCCTGCTGCAACAGATGGGGTATCACTTCAAGCTGGATGATTTCGGTACCGGCTACGGCGGCTTTGCCTACCTGCAGAGCCTGGGGATCCGCCAGATCAAGATCGACAAGATGTTCGTCGATACCATAGGCACCAACGACCTCAAGCGCAGCGTACTGGATGCCATCATCGTCTTCGGTCGGGAATCGGGCATGGAGATGATCGCCGAAGGGGTCGAGAGCCAGCTGCAAGTCGACTATCTGAGCCAGCACGGCGTCTATCTGATCCAGGGCTACTTCTTCGGCAAACCCATGCCGCTGAAGATACTGACCCATTGGCAACGGGAGTGGCAGTTACAACACCAGAAGGCCAGCTAACGCAGATATGGCAGGATCTGGCCGCGAAAAGGTTTGGCCAGCGGCTCGACATCATCAGGTTGATGCTGGCGGTAGCGCCGTAACCCAGCCAGGCCATCAGGCTGGTAAAGCCTCCAGCAGGCCCAGGCCCGGCTCCATGGTGAAATCGAACCACCTCCTGCCACCCCTTATTTACATTCAGCAACAAAATGATCTGCCCTGACGGGGATAACAACCTTTATCATAAGGAGCCGGTTATTGCGCAACCGATAACCGTGCAGCCTGTTTATGTCATCCGGTCGTCAAGACCCCCAATAGAGAACCATTGCCTATGAAGACAGTTATCCGGCAAGAGATTGCCCTGCCCGTTGGCCTGCTGACCCTGCTCTTTTTCAAGACCCTGGGCAGTGACCTGCTGACAGAGACAACTCCGCTCGGGATCTATCTTCCTGTTTCGGCGGCACTACTGGCCATCGTCACCTGGGCCATATTCTCGGTGGTGCGCCACTCCGATGCCCTCGCCATCAAGCTGGGCGAGCCCTTCGGCACCCTGATCCTCACCCTCTCGGTCATCTCGCTGGAGGTGGTGATGATCTCCTCGGTGATGCTGACCGGCGAGCCCAACCCCACCATGGCCCGCGATACCATGTTTGCGGTAGTGATGCTGGTGAGTACCGGTCTGGTGGGTTTCACCCTGCTGTTTGGCGGCTGGCGCTACCACACCCAGAGCTTCAATCTGGACGGGGTGAAATCCTATCTGGTAGCCATCATCCCGCTGGCCCTGCTCTGTCTGGTGCTGCCCAACTTCACCGAGGGTGGTGCAATCGGCAGTATGTCGCGCGCCATGTCGTGGATGCTGATCATCATCTCGATCCTGCTCTACGGGGTCTTCCTGCTGATCCAGACCCGCAGCCACAGCCACTTCTTCGTCGACAGCGATCACGAGGATTATGAGGAGCACCACGGCCCGCTGCAGAGCAACGTCTATCACACCATCCTGCTGCTCGCCTACCTGCTGGTAGTGATCCTGCTGGCCAAGACTCTGGCCATCCCCATCAACTACGGGGTGCATGTGATGGAAGCGCCCGCCGCACTGGGCGGCTTTATCGTGGCCTGCATCGTGCTGGCCCCCGAAGCAGTCGGCGCCATCAAGGCCGCCTTCAACAACCAGTTGCAGCGGGCAATGAACCTCTACTTCGGCTCCGTGCTGGCCACCATCGCCCTCACCGTGCCTGCCGTGCTCTTTATCGGCTCCATGCTGGATCAGGAGGTGCGCCTCGGCCTCTCCCCCGCCGATATGGTACTGCTGGTCACGACCTTGATGGTCTGTAAAGTGACCTTCAGCAGCGGCCGCACCAATGTGCTCCATGGAGCGACCCATCTGGTGTTGTTTGTGGTCTATCTGTTCCTGATGTTCGAACACGAATAACCGCGTTCAACCAACGTCAGACACGCAAAGACCGCCCGATTGGGCGGTCTTTTGTTATCTGCTCCCGGCTGTCACCGGCGCCTGTGAAGCGGCTTCCCCCTCATCCCCAACCCTTCTCCCGCCAGGAGAGAAGGGTGATCAAGGCTTACAGACTGGGCAGCACCCCGGCCGGGATCAGGTCGTTGTAGCTGGCACGGCCCAGCAGGGCGGCGGCCGCTTCGATATCCGGCGCGAAGTACCTGTCCTTGTCGTAGAAGCTCACCTCTGCCCGCAGTCGTCCCTTGGCCTGCTCGATCAGCTCGGTACTGCGCAGCGGCGCGCGGAAATCGAGCCCCTGTGCCGCCGCCAGCAGTTCGACCGCCAGAATGCCACGGGTGTTCTCGGCCATGTCCGCCAGCCGGCGACCGGCGAAGGTGGCCATGGAGACGTGGTCCTCTTGGTTGGCCGAGGTGGGCAGGCTGTCCACCGAGGCCGGGTGAGCCAGGGTCTTGTTCTCGGAGGCCAGCGCCGCCGAGGTGACCTGAGCGATCATAAAGCCGGAGTTGACCCCGCCGTTGTTGACCAGAAACGCCGGCAGACCGGACATCCGAGAGTCGATCAGCAGCGCCATGCGCCGCTCGGAGAGGGAACCTATCTCGGCGATGGCCAGCGCCAGATTATCGGCGGCGAAGGCAACAGGTTCTGCGTGGAAGTTGCCGCCGGAGAGGATCTCCTCGTCATCGGCAAACACCAGCGGGTTGTCGGAGACCGCGTTGGCCTCGCACACCAGCACCTCGGCGGCCTGGCGGATCTGGGTCAGGCAGGCACCCATCACCTGCGGCTGGCAGCGCAATGAGTAGGGATCCTGCACCTTCTCGCAATTGTGGTGGGACATGCCGATCTCGCTGCCATCCACCAGCAGGTGGCGATAGCAGGCGGCCGCATCGATCTGGCCACGCTGACCGCGCACTTCGTGGATGCGGGCATCAAACGGCCGACGGCTGCCGAGCGCAGCCTCCACACTCATGGCACCTATGGTGATGGCACCAGCGAACAGATCCTCGGCATGGAACAGCCCTTCCAGCGCAAAGGCGGTACTCGCCTGGGTGCCGTTGAGCAGCGCCAATCCTTCTTTGGGTGCCAGCGCGATAGGCTCGAGCCCGGCAATTTTCAGCGCAGTAGCGGCGTCGATCAGCTCGCCCTTGTGGCGGGCCTTGCCCTCCCCGATCAGCAGGCAGCTCATATGGGCCAGCGGTGCCAGATCGCCGGAGGCACCGACGGATCCCTTCTTCGGTACCACCGGATAGACTTCGGCATTGATGAGGGTCATCAGGGCCTCAAGCACCGTCAGCCGGATCCCGGAGAAGCCGCGTGCCAACGAGTTGAGCTTGAGCACCATCATCAGCCGCACGGTGGCGTCATCCATGTACTCGCCAATCCCTGCCGCATGGGAAAGCACGATGGAGCGCTGCAGCTCGTCCAGCTGCTCCACCGGAATGCGGGTGTTGGCCAACAGGCCAAAGCCGGTGTTGATGCCATACACCACCCGGTTCTGCTCGATCACCTTGGTGACCACAGCAGCTGAGGCGTGGATCCCCGGCAGGGCGGCCGGATCCAGTGAAACATGTACCGGCTCGCGGCTGACGCGGCGCAGGGTGGCAAGCTCCAGCTCGCCCGGAGTAATCGTCAATTCAAACATGGTGTTACACCTTTCCTTTGACACCGTTGGCGCCGTCAATCATCGGCAGATCCAGTTTCGCCTCGTGGGCGTAGTTGATGGCAATCTCGTAGCCGGCATCGGCATGGCGCATCACCCCGGTGGCCGGGTCGTTGCGCAGCACCCGACCGACCCGCTTGGCAGCATCATCGGAGCCGTCACAGACGATCACCACGCCGGAGTGCTGGGAGAAGCCCATGCCGACTCCGCCGCCGTGATGCAGCGACACCCAGGTCGCGCCACCGGCGGTGTTGAGCAGGGCGTTGAGCAGCGGCCAGTCGGAGACGGCATCGGAGCCATCCATCATCGACTCGGTCTCGCGGTTCGGGCTCGCCACCGAGCCGGAATCCAGATGGTCGCGACCGATGACGATGGGGGCTTTCAGCTCGCCATTCTTGACCATCTCGTTGAAGGCCAGTCCTAGGCGTACCCGATCCTTGACCCCGACCCAGCAGATCCGCGCCGGCAGCCCCTGAAACGCGATGCGCTCGCGGGCCATGTCGAGCCAGTTGTGCAAATGGGGGTCATCGGGGATCAGCTCTTTCACCTTCTGATCGGTCTTGTAGATATCTTCCGGATCGCCGGAGAGGGCCACCCAGCGGAACGGGCCTATCCCCTCGCAGAACAGCGGGCGGATATAGGCCGGGACGAAGCCGGGGAAGTCGAAGGCATTTTTCACCCCCTCCTCAAGCGCCATCTGACGGATGTTGTTGCCGTAATCCAGAGTCGCCGCGCCGCGCTCTTGCAGGGTCAGCATCGCCTCCACCTGACGGGCCATGGAGCGACGAGCGGCCAGATTCACCTCCTGCGGGGCACTCTGTTGCAGCTCGCGCCACTTGGCCACGCTCCAACCCTGCGGCAGGTAGCCGTGGATCGGATCATGGGCGGAGGTCTGGTCGGTCACCACATCCGGGGTGATGCCACGGGCCACCAGCTCGGCGAACACATCGGCGGCGTTGCCGAGCAGGCCGACGGAGACGGCGCTGCCGCTCTGCTTGGCCTCTTCGACCATGGCCAGCGCCTCATCCAGGCTGTGGGCCTTCTTGTCCACATAACGGGTGCGCAGACGAAAATCGATGCGGGTCTCGTCGCACTCAACGGCGATCATCGAGAAGCCGGCCATGGTGGCGGCCAGCGGCTGGGCACCGCCCATGCCACCGAGACCACCGGTCAGGATCCAGCGCCCTTTGGGTTCACCGTTGAAGTGCTGGTTGGCCACCGCGAAGAATGTTTCGTAGGTGCCCTGCACGATCCCCTGAGTACCTATGTATATCCACGAACCCGCGGTCATCTGGCCGTACATCATCAGGCCCTTCTTATCGAGCTCGTTGAAGTGCTCCCAGTTGGCCCAGTGGGGCACCAGATTGGAGTTGGCGATCAGCACCCGCGGCGCGTCCTTGTGGGTCTGGAACACCCCGACCGGCTTGCCGGATTGCACCAGCAGGGTCTGATCCTCCTCGAGCCGGGTCAGCACCTCGACGATCTTGTCGAAGCAGGCCCAGTTGCGGGCAGCGCGACCGATGCCGCCATAGACCACCAGCGACTGGGGATGCTCAGCCACCTCGGGATCCAAGTTGTTCATCAGCATCCGCAGCGGCGCCTCGGTGAGCCAGCTCTTGGCGGTCAGCTCGGTACCGCGCGGGGCACGGATCACGCGGTTAGGATCATGACGGGGATCCTGCTGTTGCACAGACATACACACTCCTTGTTGTATCAATAGGGTGCCTTTGGCGACGTGCGGCCAAAGGGTTAACGGGTCAACAGATGAACCAGCCGCGCGGCCACGCGGGCACTGCGGTTGTCCTGATCCAGCGTCGGGTTGTACTCGGCCAGATCGGCAAGCCTGAGCTTGCCGCTGGCCCGGATATGGGCAATGAGCGGTTCGATCACCGCCAGCTCCACGCCGCGGGCGGCGGGGGCACTCACTCCCGGCATCAGGTTGCCGGGCAGCACATCGAGATCGATGGTCAAATAGAGGTGATCGCACTGGGCGATAAAGGCGTCCAGTCCGCTTAGCAAGGCTGGCAGCTCGGTCTGGGTCATCGCCTCGTCCAGCACATGCCACACACCCAGCGCCTTGGCACGGGCAAACAGGGCTTGGGTATTGGCGGTCTCGGCTACCCCGAGGCAGGCGTAGTGAAACGGCGAGCCCTGAGCGGCGCACTGCTCGGCGATCTGGAAGAAGGGGGTGCCGGAGCTCGCCTGCTCCTGTTTCATGCGCAGGTCGAAGTGGGCGTCAAAATTGATAATACCGACTCGCCCCTGACCCGCCAGATGCAAGTTGAGGCCGCTCCAGCTGCCGAAAGCCACCTCGTGACCGCCCCCCAGCACCAGCGGGAAGTGACCCAGATTGAGCGCTGCAGCGACCCGCTCGGCCAGATGGCCGTGGGCGGCGTCGAGATTGCCATCGGTACAGCTCACATCCCCACCATCGTAGACGGGGCGACTCAGATGCCAAGCGGTGTTGGCCAGCAGCTTGCGCACCGCTTGCGGCGCACCGGCGGCACCGACACGCCCCTTGTTGCGGCGTACCCCTTCATCGCAGGCAAAACCAAGCAGTACTACACCGGCAGAGTCTTGTGCTCCGGCGGTCCAGGGCAGCACCTTGTCGTGCCAACGCAGGGCCAGTTCGCCATCTTCCGGATCCTGCCGCCCCTGCCAGAGTGACATGTCGATCGGGTTGAACTTATCCATGGAGGGTCTCCTCGCCGTTGAAGATGCGGCCTGCCAGCTGATCGACGCCGACCATGTAACTCAGCTCGGCCGGATGGGCGCAGTGCCAGATCAGGAAATCGGCTGCCATGCCCGCCTTGAGCTGGCCAAGGCGATCCTGCTCGCCGAGCGCTTTGGCGGCGTGACGGGTCACCCCGACCATGGCCTCCACCGGCGTCAGACCAAACAGGGTGCAGGCCATGTTCATCGCCATCCGCAGTGAGACGATGGGGGCCGTGCCCGGGTTGATGTCGGAGGAGACCGCCATCGCCACACCCGCCTTGCGCAGGGCGGCAACCGGCGGCAGCTTGGTCTCTTTGAGGAAGTAGAAGGCGGTGGGCAGCAGGGTGGCGACCACGCCACGGTGGGCCAGCGCCAGGATCCCTTCCGGATCCAGATACTCCAGATGGTCCACCGAGAGGGCACCAAAGTGGGCGGCGAGCGTGCTGCCACCGAGATTGGAGAGCTGATCCATATGCCCTTTCACCGCCAGACCGTATTGATCCGCCGCCAGATAGACCTGCTCGGTCTGGGCCAGCGAGAAGCCGATATGCTCGCAGAAGACATCTACCGCATCGGCCAGACCCGCCTCGGCGGCGGCCGGGATAATCTCCTGACAGATGGTCTCGACCCAGCTGTCGGGATCGTCGCGATACTCCGGCGGCACCGCATGGGCCGCCAGCAGAGTAGTTTTGACCCGGATCGGCAACGCCTCTCCCAGTCGGCGGGCCACCCGCAGCATCTTGAGTTCGTCATCCAGCGTCAGACCGTAGCCGGACTTGATCTCCACCGTGGTGACCCCTTCGCGGATCAGGGATGTCACCCTTGGCAACGCCAGCTCGAACAGCAGCTCTTCGCTGGCGGCACGGGTCGCACGCACCGTGCTGATGATGCCACCGCCCCGACGGGCGATCTCGGCATAGGGCACTCCCTGCTGACGCTGCTCGAACTCCTCGGCACGGCTGCCGGCGAAGACCAGATGGGTGTGGCAATCGATAAGGCCGGGAGTGACCAGCTTGCCCCGCATATCCTGCCAGTGAGCGGGATATGGCCCCTTCAACTCGGCCATCGGCACCAGCGCGTGGATCTTGCCATCCTTCACGCCGATGGCGTGGTGCGGCAGCAGGCCGTAGTCGGCCAGCTCATCATTCAGGGTAGCGGGCGTCACGTTGAGCCAGACACGCTCGCAGTTCAACAGTTCCTTGTTCATAGCGACCTCAAATGTATATACATATCCTTATAGTCGATCTCTATGACTAAAGAAAGAGCGGCGTTCACATCCTGATAACAGCATCAAACTTAGAGTTTAAGCACAAAAAAGCCCACCAGGAGGTGGGCTTTGCAAAATCTAGTTGTATATACATTCACTCCAGCTGAGTCTTGGAGCTGAGCTTGTAGCGGGAACCTGGGGAGAGCAAGCGGGCGTAGGAGACCAGATACCCCTCCGACCAGGTACGCCGGTGCAACAACAGGCAGGGGGAATCTACGCGGATCTGCAACAATCCCGCCTCACCGGCGCTGGGCAACACGGCTTCCACCACGTGCTCCATCTCGGAGAGGGGGCAGACATCCATCAGATAGCGGTTGGGGGTCTGTTGGGTGAAATCCTGCTCACCATAGCCCGGCAGGCGCCCGGCATCGACGAAGCGTTCCTCCAATTGCAACGGCTCCCCATCGGCCTGATGGACGATCAAGCTGTGAAAGATGGGGGCACCAACCCGCAGCCCCAGTTGCACTGCCACCTTCTCGTCGGCGGCCAGTCGCTGCAGCCGGATCACCCGGGCGCTGTACTCGCCGCCACGCTCGGCGATCTCGTCGGCAATATTGCGAATAGCCAGCAGCGGCGACTCGGTGCGCCTGTCCGCCACGAAGCTGCCGGAACCGGCGGTACGCACCAGCCACCCTTCCGCCACCAGCTCCCGCAGCGCCCGGTTGACCGTCATCCGGCTCACGGTGAACTGCTCGCACAGGGCAGCTTCGGTCGGGATCCTGTCCCCCGCCTGATAGTGGCGTTCGCGGATCCCGTCCAGAATGTGTTGCTTGATCTGCAGATAGAGGGCTGGCGCCACCATGAAGCTCCCTAGCGCCGACGGTGGGGCGGACGCATGTCCGGCCAGGCGCGATAGACATCGGGGATCTGATCCGGCCCGCTGATGCAGAGATCGAGATCATGCAGCAAGCCATCCTTGATCCCGTAGATCCAGCCGTGGACGGCCAGCTCCTGCCCCTTGCGCCAGGCGTTCTGGATGATGGTGGTGTGGCAGACGTTGGCAACCTGCTCGGCCACGTTCAGCTCGCACAGATAGTCGAAGCGCTCGTGCTCATCCTCGATGGCCTCGAGCTCTTCACCATATTTGAAGTAGACATCCTTGATGTTGCGCAGCCAGTTGTCGATGAGACCCAGCTCCTGGTTCTGCATCGCGGCCTTGACGCCGCCGCAACCATAGTGACCGCAGACGATGATGTGCTTCACCTTGAGCACTTCTACCGCGTATTGCAGCACGGAGAGGCAGTTGAAATCGGTATGTACCACCAGATTGGCGACGTTGCGGTGGACGAAGACATCCCCCGGCAACAAGCCCATCAGCTGGTTGGCAGGGACCCGGCTGTCGGAACAACCAATCCAGAGGTATTCGGGGGCCTGCTGGGCAGAAAGAGTGGCAAAGAAATTGGGATCTTCGGCTTTGATCCGTTCGGCCCACTCACGGTTGTTGGTAAACAGGTCGTTCAACAGTTTCACTTCTGCTCTCCCTAATGTGGCAGTGGCGGCAACATAACACACTCAAGGGTAACCAAATCAAGGCCGACCTGATCCTTGCGAAACAAAAACAGGGCCATCAGGCCCTGTTTTTATGAGAGGAAGCATCAGGCTTCCATGGCATCTTTCAGCTTCTTGAGTGCGTTTTTCTCAAGCTGACGCACACGCTCGGCAGAGACGCCGTAGGTATCGGCCAGCTCCTGCAGAGTGGTCTTGCTGTCATCATCGAGCCAGCGGGCGCGGATGATGTGCTGGCTGCGCTCATCCAGGGTGGCGAGGGCCGAGCTCAGGCGACGGGTCGCGTGATCGTCCCAGTTGTCATTCTCGATGGTCGCGGCCAGATCGGAGGATTTGTCCTCCAGATAGTGAACCGGAGCGAAACCGCCCTCTTCCTCATCGTCACCCACCAGATCGAACGCCTGATCGTAGTTGGCCATCCGCGCTTCCATTTCGGTCACATCAGCGGCAGAAACGCCGAGATCGGCCGCCACGGCCTGAACCTCTTCGTGGTTCAGCCAGCCCAGACGCTTTTTGGATTTGCGCAGGTTGAAGAAGAGCTTGCGCTGGGCCTTGGTGGTCGCCACCTTGACCATGCGCCAGTTGCGCAGGACATATTCGTGGATTTCGGCCTTGATCCAGTGCACGGCAAAGGAGACCAGACGCACGCCAACCGTCGGGTCGAAGCGCTTGACCGCCTTCATCAGGCCGATGTTGCCTTCCTGAACCAGATCGGCCTGGGGCAAGCCGTAACCGGCATAACTCTTGGCGACATGAACGACAAAGCGCAGGTGCGACATAACCAGCTGGCGGGCAGCCTCGAGATCGCCATCCTGCTGCAAACGCTCAGCCAGTTCACGCTCTTCCTCTGCGCTCAGCACAGGAATAGAGTTTACTGCCTGGATATAGCCTTCCAGACTACCTTGCGGAATCAGAGCCATAGTGCGCTGCAATGAAGTTCCCATCTGTTACCTCTTACTTTTCAATCGAATCAGTCTAACACCCTGAGAGGGTCTGTCTACTGACCGGATGCCATTCTGCGGCGTGTATCAAAGAACATGCCCAGTTTTAGACCGGCTTATCTTAAGCCTGCAGGATGAATCATGAATGAACAGTCAAAAAAAGGGGGTCACAATGAAGGACCCCCGAAAAGTAGCATGCTAAGTCCATTGTTGCGGAGCTCGCAACCTTCACATGCTTGCCAAGTCTGACGAGCAAGGCAGAGGGGCCACACCCGTATAAATGCTTCAGCTTTAATAGACTGCTTATAAATCAGAAGGTTCACTGGATCTAGCGAAGATCCGGAAGATCATTGTTATTCAGAATACTCTGACTATGGGGGCCAAGCCAGAAACGGCCCCTCTTTTACTTGATCCGCCTCTCAAAATCCAGCGATTTACTTTGATGATAAAATAATCAGGATGGTTCGATGTCGCGAATGTGGCGATGGACCGAGAACCAGGAGGCAATCAGCCCCAGCAGGGCGCCCAGCAAGATCAGATTGATCCCGTCTACCGCCCCCATGCCAACCAGCCGGAAGTTACTGTTATACAAGCCCGCCAGCTCCTTCACCACCCCTTCGCTCCAGATCACCATCACTTCGGTCAGCCACCAGGCCAGCATGCCGCCAATGACCCCGAACCAGATACCGGTATAGAGGAAAGGACGATGAATGAAGGAATCGGTCGCCCCCACCAGCTTGAGCACTTCAATCTCGGAACGCTGGTTGAGGATGTTGAGACGCAGGGTATTGCCGACGATCAGCAACACGGCGGAGAGCAGCAGCACCGCGATACCGGTAATGGTGTGGCGCAGCAGGTTCATGATCCCCTGCAACCGCGTCAGCCACTGCAGATCCAGCTTGCCCTGCTCGACCCCCACCTCGTTGTTGAGCTTGCTGAGCAGCTCGGCGGCCCCTTCCGGGTTCTGCCAGCGTGGATCCGGAATGACGCTCAGCACAGGCGGCAGCGGGTTGCTGTCCAGATAATCGAGGGCATCGCCGAAGCCGGAGATCTCGCGAAACTCCCGCAACGCATCGTCACGGCTCAGGTAGGTGACCGAATCCACCTCGGGATAGAGCAGGATCCTGTGCTGCAGATCGAGAATGCTCTGCTCCGGCAGATCCTTGCGCAGGTAAAGAGAGATCTGGGAACTGCTCTGCCAGCTCCCCTCCACTACCTCGGCGTTTTTCAGCAGCACGTGGAAGCAGGATGGCAGCGCCAGACTGACGCCAAGCACCGCCAGCGTCATCAGAGAGGCGAGCGGATTGCGCCACAACTCTCCGAGACTGGCAAACGCCTGCCGCACATGGTCAACCCCGTACATCATCAGACGGCGCAGCGGCGGTTGTTTATGACGAACGATAGCCATCAGAGCTCCTCCCCTGCCGAATACATCCGCCCCGCCTTGAGGGTCAGGGTGCGATAGCGCATGCGAGCGATCAGCCCCAGATCGTGGGTGGCAATCAGTACCGAGACCCCAAAATTGTTGAACTCCTGAAATAGCCGCATGATATCCATGGATAGCTGGGGATCCAGGTTACCGGTCGGCTCATCCGCCAGCAGCAGCGGCGGCTTGTTGACGATGGCACGGGCGATGCCGACCCGCTGCTGTTCACCACCGGAGAGCATGCGCGGCTGGTAACGCTCCTTGCCGAGCAACCCCACCTTGTCCAGCGCCGCCGCCACCCGCTTGTTGATGTCCGCATGGCTGTAGCCATCGATCACCAGCGGCAGCGCCACGTTGTCGAACACGGTGCGGTCCATCAGCAGGCGGTGATCCTGAAAGATCATCCCGATCTGGCGGCGAACATAGGGGATCTGGCTGCGCTGGATATGGCTGACATCGTCGCCATGGAAGAAGACGCGACCATCGGTCGGACGCTCCATCACGCTGATCAGTTTGAGGAGGGTACTCTTGCCCGCCCCCGAGTGCCCGGTCAGAAAGGCCATCTCTCCCTTGCGCAGGTGAAAGCTGACCTTTTGCAGCGCCTGATGGCCGCCGCTGTATACCTTGCTGACCTTGTCAAAACGAATCATAACGGTTCCCTGAAATTGACAAACCCCGACCGGAGTCGGGGCATGGAACACTTACTCATCACGGCTGAGCTGACTCATCACGGCCGGACTTATTCATCGCGGCTGAAGAGCGCCTCGATGAAGTCGTTGGCAACGAAGGGACGCAGATCGTCGATCCCCTCACCCACCCCGATATAGCGGATCGGGATCTGGAACTTGTCGGCCACCGCGAAGATGACGCCGCCCTTGGCCGTGCCATCCAGCTTGGTGAGGGTGATGCCGGTCAGGCCAACCGCCTCGCTGAACAGTTTGGCCTGGCTCAGCGCGTTCTGGCCGGTGCCTGCATCCAGCGTCAGCATGATCTCGTGGGGCGCCTCTTCATCCAGCTTCTTCATCACCCGCACCACCTTCTTGAGCTCTTCCATCAGGTTGCTCTTGTTCTGCAGGCGACCGGCGGTGTCGGCGATCAGCACGTCAGCCCCGCGGGAGCGAGCGGCCTCGATGGCGTCATAAATGACAGAAGCGGAATCGGCGCCGGTGTGCTGGGCAATCACCGGAATATTGTTGCGCTGACCCCAAACCTGCAGCTGTTCGACCGCTGCGGCACGGAAGGTGTCACCCGCCGCCAGCATCACGCTCTTGCCCTCGGCCTGGAACTGCTTGGCCAGCTTGCCGATGGTGGTGGTCTTGCCGACGCCGTTTACGCCGACCATCAGGATCACATAAGGCTTCTTGCTGGTGTCGATCACCAGCGGCTGTTCGACCTTGGCCAGCATCTCGCCCATGTCCTGCTTGAGCAGGCCGTAGAGCGCCTCGGCATCCTTGAGCTGCTTGCGATCCGCGTGCTGCACCAGCCCCTCGATGATACGAGTAGTGGTATCCACACCGAGATCGGCGGTCAGCAGCTGGGTTTCCAGCTCTTCAAACAGCTCATCGTCGATCTTCTTGCCACGGAACAGGCCGAAGAAACCGGAGCCGATATTCTCCTTGGTGCGTACCAGACTGCGCTTGAGGCGAGCAAAGAAGCCCTCCCGCTGCGGTTTGTCCTGGGTGTCGTCGTCCACCTTGGCGGCCAGCGGCAGAGCGGCCAGGGCGGCAGCCTCAGCCTCCATCGCGGCGATCAGGCGCATATCTTCCGCTCGCTGTGCCTCTTTGGCGATACGGGCTTCTTCCGCAGCCTGAGCTTCGGCGGCAATGCGAGCTTCTTCCGCGGCGCGAGCCTCGGCAGCGATACGGGCCTCTTCCGCAGCACGGGCTTCGGCAGCAATGCGAGCCTCTTCCGCAGCACGGGCTTCGGCGGCAATGCGAGCTTCTTCCGCGGCGCGAGCCTCGGCGGCGATACGGGCCTCTTCCGCAGCACGGGCTTCGGCAGCAATGCGAGCCTCTTCCGCAGCACGGGCTTCGGCAGCAATACGAGCCTCTTCCGCAGCACGGGCTTCGGCGGCAATACGAGCCTCTTCCGCGGCGCGAGCTTCGGCGGCGATGCGGGCCTCTTCTGCGGCGCGAGCCTCGGCGGCGATACGAGCCTCTTCCGCAGCACGAGCTTCGGCAGCAATACGAGCCTCTTCGGCTGCCTTGACCTCAGCGGCTTGCGCCTCTGCGGCAGTGCGAGCGGCTTCAGCGGCACGCCCCTCTTCGGCGATCAGCGTTTCGTTGACGATCACCGGCTCCAGATCGGAGGCGCACTCCTCCACCACCAGCGGGCCGTGGTCGTCCAGCTCGGTCGGCAGGCAGCAATCATCTTGCAAAACGGAATTCTGTGCGCTGGCAGGCACTTCGGGGGCAACGGCCGGCGTACTATCGGAAACGGGAGCGGGGGTAGCAGTGACCTCGGGCTCAACGGTAACGGGGGTGGCTTGGGGTGTCTGTGGTTGGACAGCCTCAGCCTCTTCTTTCTTGCGGCCGAAACCCAGCCAGGAAAACAAACCTTTTGCCATCTAAAAATACTCACATCAAAGGCTGACTGCTAAGATAGCCGTCCCTTGGCGGGTCGGCATAAAAATGAACCGCCTTATACTACCACTTTATTTTCTGACGATGAAACGCGATGCCCAGAGTGAAATCCAGCCGTAGCAACCCGAGCAAGAGTCCCGCCCCGCAAGGAAAATCGGGCTTTGTAAGAATCATCAGCGGCCAGTGGCGAGGCCGCAAATTGCCGGTCAAGGATGTGGAGGGGCTCAGACCCACCACGGATCGCGTCAAGGAGACCATCTTCAACTGGCTGGCCCCCCACATTCGTGGCACCCGCTGCCTGGATCTGTTTGCCGGTAGCGGCGGACTCGGACTGGAGGCGCTATCGCGCTATGCCGAGCAGGTGACCCTGATCGAGATGGACAAAGGGGCCGCTGACCAGATCAAGAAGAACCTGACCGCCCTCGGCAGCAGCCAGGGTCAGGTGATCCAGTCAGATGCAGTGAGCTGGCTGAAAGGCCCGGCCACGCCGTTTGATCTGGTATTTCTCGATCCGCCGTTTCGGCGCGAGCTGCTGCCGCAAGTGTGCGAACTGCTGGAGCAGCGCGGCTGGCTGGCACCGGACGCCCTCATCTATCTGGAGCGGGAGAAGGAGATGGCCGATCTGGCGCTGCCCGCCAGTTGGCAACTACTCAAGGACAAGCAGGCAGGTCAGGTCTGTTATCAACTCTATCTACGGGAGGTAAACAATGAAGCGGGTCTTTAATCTGTTGGCGATGGGGCTGATATTGTTCTTCTGGTTTGGCGTGCTGGTGAGCCTGATTGCCCCGCTGCCCGGCAAACTCAACGGCTTTCTGCCGGTCTGCGGCGTGATCGTCGCCCTGCTGCACTGGCTGCAGGCCAGCATGATCAAGGCAGCTTGCAAACGCTACTTCGCTGTCACCAAGGCCGAATTTGTCACTGTGCTGATATTTGGCGTGTTTGGCATGGTCGACATTCGTCAGCGCCTGCAAGAGATCGTCAACGCCGCCCAGCGCGGCAATCTCTCGGACAAACCATAAAAGAAAAGGGGACGGCGGTAGCCGTCCCCTAGAGTCGTGTCGTCCTGTCCGTAGAACTGCAATGCTCCCTGCAATCCCTGACGTTATCCTAATCCTTTGGAATATCCCCTTTCCAATCCGTTGGCGTGTCCTGCGGCGTTCCTGGCCTGGCAATTCATCCTGAACTGCTTCACTGTCTCCATCCTGGAGGTGTCCATTACCACGTCCTGTGGGGTTCCTTGCGTCTTCCTGACAGATAACCATCCGGGTTATCTCACTTCATCCTGAAGTATTCCTCTCGCATCCGGCGAGGTCCTGTTCATCCTGAAGAACGAGGTTCCGTTCGTTCTGCTCCCATCCCGAGAGTGTCCTGCCGCATCCCGCGGTGTTCCTTTATTCATCCGTGACGATAATCATCCTGATTATCGAGCTCATCCTGAGGTGTCCCTTGTCCACATCCTGCGGACTATTCCATCTTTATGCGCTGCCCTGCATCCTGCCGGACCAGCTCCGTCCTTGTGAGACCCATACTAAGGAAATGCTCACCCCGAACAAGGGCCATCCGATGATAAAGATCCGATGCAGCTCCCATCTCAAAAAACGAACTTAAAAACTAACCCTTTAATATCAGTTATTTATTTAGTTTCACTGGAAAGCTCGATCATTCTGGCATGGCTTCGCGTACGGCTCAAAGCGCCAGCCTCTTACAGTCGCTATGGCAGATCTCTTACACGGGTTTCGCCCCCAAAAACGGGGCAGGAAAACGGTTCAATCCTGACGTTAAGACTTAAAAATTAGTTGAATAAATATGCTTAAAAAAACCGCAAAAAAAAGAGCCGAGACCAGGCTCGACTCTTCAACATTCCAATTTTTTAATCAGCTCAAGCGGTTGGCCGGATTGAGATAGGCCTTGCGCAGCGATTCCGGTGCCAGCACCTCCAGTTCACCGCCGATGTTGTTCAACCAGCTGCGAAACTCCGGGGTGTCCTGCACTTCGGTCTCCACCACCACACTGCGCTTGTCATAGCGGGTCATGCGCGGATTGTTGCCGGGGATCTGGTTATCCACCAGCGACTGGCTGTTGGCATCGATCCGGCCGACGAAGCGGATCGGGCCGCTCACATCCTGATAGCCCTGATCGCGGATCAGCTTCTGGATATTGAAATCCTTCGGCTGGGTGGCGCTGAAGTTGGTCAGCTCCACGTTCTTGATATGGTCAAACGGGATGCCGTAGACCTTGGGATCCAGCTCGGACAGAGTGCAGAGCAGGATCGGACCGTCCGGCTGATTAAGAATGCCGAGCGGGTTGATACGGTCGTAGCAGAGCCATACGGTGCGCTCTTTGATCACGCGCTGGATCTCGGCACTAAACTTGCGACCACGCCAGAGCGCATCGCGGATCAGGGTGCTGCGGCGGATCTCCGGGTTACCGGCAAACGGACGCGGTGACTGGTGGACACTCTCCAGCCAGCGCTCGGCCAGTTCACTCTGGCTGTCGCGGATCACCTGGCTCGCCTTGTCGACCAGCGGATTCAATTCGGTCAGTACACTCGCCGGCAACAGTTGGCTCGCCTGATCACTCCAGGTTTTCAGGGCCACCGCCAGCGAGAGCGGCATGATATTGGCAAAGTCGTTGAGGCCGTGGCGCTCGAAGCACCAGCCATGGGGTTTGCTGCGCTCGTCCGAGGTGAGGTCGAACAGTCCCATGCCGGACATCTCCTCCAGGTCCCGTTGCACGGTACGCAGACTGACGTGGATGCCTTCCTCTTCCAGTTTTACCTGGAGTTGGCTGGCGGTCAGCTTGTAAGGGCGGTGCGGGATGCAACGCGCCAAGGTCAGTTGTCGTAACAGCTTCTTGCTCATGGTGCTTGCCTTCACTGGTTTAGCGTTGACTGTATGCTAGTCGTGACTTGCGACAGTCTATGTCGCAAGTTTTGCTGCGACAACTGTCGCCATTTTCATACAAAACACACTAACCAATTGATTTAAAAAGACAATGCACTCAAAAAAGGAGCCGCTAGAGGCTAAAATTAGCCAAAAATCCCTCAAATGAAAGTTCTATCTTGCGATTTATCGTTAGCATAAAACTCCGATTAATTAATTCATTACAGAATATGATTTCAGGGGAGAGCATGACTCTCCCCTTTTGCTCACATCAGCCACGACCAGGCTGACTTGGTGATGGCCGCACCGACCATGTAGCCAAACACCGCCAGTGCCGCCACACCGGCCACCAGCTTCTGACCGCGGGCCGGGCGCTTGAGCGCCATGACACCCAGACCGATATAAAGCACCAGTGCAATCAGCTTGGCCATCAGCCAGGGTTGTTGACCCGGGCTCAACTGCAAGGCCACCGCCAGCAACACACCAAACAGCAGCAGGAAGGTGTCGTTGATATGCGGGAGGATCTTCAGCCACTTCTGCTGCAACCGAGCGCTGCCGGCCAGCGCCAGACTCCAGCGATAGATAAAGAGCAGCAGACTGACCAGCGCCAGCGTCATATGCAGGTGTTTGAACATGGGGTAATAGGCAATCATTTTGCTTCCTTGTCGTCGTCGGGTAGCCCGCTGTTCCAGTTGTGGGCATGGATACGCTCCTGCCCCTCCTCGTCGTCTTGCAACAGATCGGAGAGGATCTCCCGGTATTGCAGGCTCTTGTTGATATAAGTGTGTTCGTCGTCCAGATAGTTGACCTGCTCGCGCAACAGCCAGTTATCGTGCTGCTTGAAGGTCTGCCCCGCCCGCCAGGCCTGGTTGGCCCGAAAACCGAGCTGGGTCAGGGCTTCCACCCCCAGATCGACCGCCGAACCCAGGGTTTCCCGGTGTACGCTCTCGACCCCGTGGCGCAGGATCTCGTGGGCATGGGGTCGATCCAGCGCTCGCGCCAGGATCTTCAGGTGCGGGAAGTGCTTCTGCACCATCTCGATCACCGCCAGCGAGGTAGCCGGATCGTTGATGGAGAGCACCAGCAACTTCGCCTTGTGCGCCCCGGCGGCATGGAGCAGGTCGATCCGGCTGGCATCGCCATAGAAGACCTGATAGCCATACTTGCGCAGGGTCTCTATCTGGCTGGCATCCTGCTCGAGGATGGTGGTGCCGATGCCGTGACCATGAAGCAGACGCCCCACGATCTGACCGAAGCGGCCGAAGCCTGCGATGATCACCGGATGCTCCACCAGCTCAGGTTGCTCATGCTGCGGTGCGTCGCTCTGGTTACGGTAATCGAACCAGGGCTGGATCACCCGATCGTTGAGGATCAGCAGCAGTGGGGTGAGCGCCATGGAGAGCGCTACCACCAGCGTCAGCAGCGAGATGGTCTCGCCGGGCAGCACCCGGTTCTGGGCGGCAAACGAGAAGAGCACGAAGGCAAACTCACCGCCCTGTGCAAGCGCCAGCGCGAAGGTCCAGCGTTGACTCGGCGAGATGCGCAAGACGAAGCCGAGCGCCATCAGCACCAGCCATTTGAGCACCATCAGGCCAACCACCAGGGTTGGTATCAGGAAGGGGTGCTCGGCAAAAAGCCCGAAGTCGATCCCCGCCCCCACCGACATAAAGAAGAGGCCGAGCAGCAGGCCCTTGAACGGCTCTATGTCTGCCTCCAGCTCATGGCGATATTCGCTGTCGGCCAGCACCACACCGGCGAGGAAGGAGCCGAGAGCGGGCGAAAGCCCCACCGACTCCATCAACACGGCGATAGCGATCACCAGCAGCAGGGCGGCGGCGACGAAGATCTCCCGCATGTGGGACTGGGCGATGGCACGAAACACCGGCCGCATCAGGTAGTGGCCACCCAGCACGATGCCTGAGATGGCCGCGACTACCAGCAGGCCGTGCTGCCACCCCGCCAGCTCGGAGCCACCATTGCTGGCGACCGGCGCCATGGCCAGCAGTGGCAACAGCGCCAGGATCGGAATGACCGCAATATCCTGAAACAGCAGCACCGCAAAGGCGGAGCGACCGCTCTCGCTCTGCATCAGCTTGCGCTCCTGCAGGCTCTGCAACACGATGGCGGTCGAGGAGAGCGCCAGAATCAGGCCGATGGCCAGCCCCTGTTGCAGCGGCAGACCGATCAGGTGCGCCACGCCGGTCAGCGCCGCCGTGGTGAGCAGCACCTGCAGGCCGCCGGTGCCGAGGATCGGCCCCTTCAGCTGCCACAAGAGGGCCGGACGCAATTCAAGACCGACCAGAAACAGCATCAGCACCACGCCAAACTCGGCGAAGTGCATCACATCCTTCTGCTCCCCCACAAGCCCCAGCAGAAAGGGGCCTATGATGATCCCCGCCAGCAGGTAGCCGAGCACCGAACCCAGCCCCCAGCGTTTGGCCAGCGGCACCGCGATGACGGCGGCAGAGAGATAGATAAAGGCATCAAACAGGATCCCGTGGCCCATCAGTCAGCCCTCCGTTTGAACGTCTGATCCGACTCATAAGCTCGGCCAACAAGCTGTCCATGTGTCATCAGAGCACCTCCAGCAAGTCGCGTAGATAGGGGTGCCCGGCCAGTTGCTCTGGAGTCAGCTGATCGTCACGCAGGGCGCAAAGCAGCTGGCGGTAATCCTGTCCACAGCGGCGCAGGGCGGCGGGATCCTTGATCTTGTGAAAGGAGTGCAGCACGAAAGGGGGCAGCCAGTTCATGCCGCACAAGGTGGCCGCCTGCTGAAATGGCAGCAGAAAATCGAGCAGCGGTCGGCTGTTGTAACCCTCGCTGCAGTAGGACTCCGGCGCCCCGCCGGTGGTGATGGCGCTCAGCCACTGCTTGCCCTTGAGGGCGTGGGCTTCGGGGCCGTAGGCGTAGCCATACTCCAGTACCAGATCCATCCACTCTTTCATGATGGCCGGACAGGAGTACCAGTAAAACGGGTGCTGAAAGACAATGATGTCATGTTCACAGAGCAGCGCCTGCTCCCGCTTCACATCGATAAACATGTCGGGATAGTGCTGATAGAGGTCGTGAACCGTGACCCCCTCCAGCCCCTCAATCGCCTGCAACAGCTGCTTGTTGGCCCGCGAGCTCTGCAGCGCGGGATGGGAAAAAATAACCAGAATGCGTTTCATGACCACATCACCCGAACAAAGCCTTGCGGTGCAAGGCGAGGTAAACAGAAAAGGGGAGTCTGGGGAGCTGCATCGTAAAGGTGCACAGGAGAGCGACCTTATCAGGAAGCGCCATAGCCTGCCAACTCGGGAATCAGCTCCCGCAGCGCCGGATTGAGGGTCTGGTGGGCGGGATAGCAGAGCCCGATCCGGCGAAACATCCGCGGCCCGCTCACCGGCAGGGTGCAGAGCCCCGCCTCATCCTCCACCAGCCCGTCCGGTAGAAAACTGATGCCAACCCCCGCCAGCACCAGCGCCATCACCAGCCCCTTGCTCTCGGCCTTGGCCACCAGATTGAGGGTAAGGCGGTCACAGGCCAGCAGGCCGATAGTCTGCTGGTGCGCTTCGCAGGGAGGGCACTCAATAAAATCATAATGTTGCAGCTCGGCCAGCTCGATCCTATCGCGACTGGCCAGGGGATGGTCGACCGGCACGCAGAGCACGTAATCCTCCTCCCACAGCGGCAGAAAGATCTCGTCCTCCCGGCGCAAGGCATCCAGCGTCAAGCGGCAGTCGGCGGGTGTGGTGTAGTCGGAGAGAGTGAGATCCAGCTGCGGCAACACGCGCTGTACTTGCTGCAACAGCCCGGCCACCCGATGGCGACTCAAGTCCGGCATGATGGCGATATTGAGCCTCGCACGCGTCGCTTTCTGGCGAAACAGCTCCGGCAGACGGCGCGCCTCCTCCACCAGCTTGACCGCGTGAGGATAGAGATAGTGGGCCGGCTCTTTCGCCACCACCCCCTTCTTGCCCCGGACAAACAGGCTGTCACCGAGCGCCTCTTCCAGCTGGCGCAGTCCCGCCGAGAGGGAGGGCTGGCTGACGTGGCAGCGCTCGGCCGCCGCCGTGATGTTCTTCTCTTCATAAATGGCGATGAAGAAACGCAGCAATCTCAAGTCCAGCATAAACCAACCATAGTTTTTTCAGATGATAACCAGCGGAAAACAATATTTATCACTTATAGATACAGTGACTATAGTGATTGGGTTCCGTGCTGGCCAGCCACCTGTTTGCTCAAACCGACCCTTGAATCAGAAGGAAAGACCCATGTCCAAATCTCTCGTCGTGATCACCGGTGCCTCCGCCGGGATCGGTGCCGCCATCGCCCGTGCCTTCTCTGCCGCCGGTCATCCGCTGCTACTGCTGGCCCGCCGGGTCGAGCCGATGCAGGCGCTGAACCTGCCCGATACCCTCTGCATCGGGGTCGATGTGACCGACACCGCCGCCATGAAAGCCGCCGTCCAGCAGGCAGAAGCCAAATTTGGCCCGGTCGGCTGCATGGTCAACAACGCCGGCGTCATGCTGCTTGGTCAGGCCGATGTGCAGGATCCGGCCGAGTGGCAGCAGATGCTCAACATCAACGTGATGGGGGTGCTGAACGGCGTCCATGCGGTACTGGCCGGGATGAAGGAGCGCCGCAGCGGCACCATCATCAACATCAGCTCCATCGCCGGTCGCAAGACCTTCCCGAGCCATGCTGCCTACTGCGCCACCAAGTTCGCCGTGCACGCCCTGACCGAGAACATCCGGGAAGAGGTGGCCGATGTCGGCGTGCGTATGGTGACCATTGCCCCGGGTGCGGTCGAGACCGAGCTGCTCAGCCACACCACTGACGAGAGCATCAAGGCCGGTTACCACGACTGGAAAGATCAGATGGGTGGCGTCATTGCGCCGGAAGTGATCGCCGATGCCGTGCTCTACGCCTGGAACCAGCCTGCCAACGTCTGCGTGCGCGAGATCGTGCTGGCGGCGACCCGTCAGCAACCTTAATCCTGGCTGACTGACACCATGGGGAGGGCTTGACCCTCCCCCGGGGCACAGGGTTACCATGTTCCCCTTATTTTTTCCGAGTCATTCCATGGTTCTCACCCGTCGCCAACTCGCTCACGCCCGTCGCTGGCTCCCCTTGTGGAGTCTGGTGCTGGTGTTGATGTCGTTTGGCAGCCGGGCCGCAACCGACCTCTGTACCCTGACTACCCACTGCAGCCAGAGCGAGCGTACCCTGGAAAAAGCGATGCCCTGCGGCAGCTTTACCACCGCCCTCTCGATGACGCTGGTAGGCAGCGACAGCCTGACGGTCGCCGTGCTGGAACCGGATACCCCCGACTTCGCCTCTCCCTCTCTCTTTATGCCGGACGCTCCGTGCGAGCGGCTCGAACGTCCCCCACGCCCCCAGATCTGAAACGCATCCCGTATCGGGCATCTTTTCTTTCAATCTGAGGTGAATGATGTACAAACCCCTGTTACTGGCCATGCTGGCCGGTACCGTCAGCTTTTCGGCCCTCGCGGCCGAGAAGATGACCGTCTACAAATCCAAATATTGTGGCTGCTGCCAAAGCTGGAACGAGCACATGGAGCAGAATGGCTTCGAACTGGAGGTCATCGAAACCGAACAGCTCGGCGCAGTGAAGCAGCAATACGGTATCGCGCCGGAACTGGCCTCTTGCCATACCGGTATCGTAAATGGCTATGTGATCGAGGGGCATGTACCGGCCGCCGATGTGCAGAAGCTGCTCAGGGAAAAACCGGCGATCCGTGGCCTGACCATTCCGGGCATGCCCCAGAGTGCGCCGGGCATGGATATTCCGGGCCATCCCTATGAGGTACTGAGTATCAGCAACGAGGGCGCGACCAACCGCTGGTCGAGCTACCCAGGCTGACGAAAACTGGTCATGAGAGGGCACTCCCATATCATGTGAGGCACACCTGAGCGGACTCTTGCCGCTCATGGCCAGAAAGAGGGCCGCTATCGTGAGATAGCGGCTTTTTTTGATTACATTTCCTGCAATAACAAGGGACTGCTTGCAACCACCGGCAACAAGGGGCAGATTTAACGCCAATTCATGGAGCCGATGCTCAGGTCTACCAACCCTTTCCAGCGCCAAGGATGCGACATGTTTACCTTTTCCCGAGGAGTTCTGCTGCTAGCCTTTCTGACAGTTCTCCCCCCCACTTATGCCAATGAAGAGCCCGCCATGCTGACAAGCGAACATCCAATCCAGCCGCCCGTGGCCGCCAAACATCCCCGCACTCTGAAAAAACACGGGGATACCCGCATCGACAACTACTACTGGCTGCGTGACGACGAGCGGCAGAAGCCCGAGGTGTTGGACTATCTCAAGGCCGAGAACGCCTATACCGAGGCCATGCTCAAGCCGACCCAACCCCTGCGCGAACAGCTTTACAAAGAGATGGTCGCCCGCATCCCCCAGCAGGATGAATCGGTGCCCTATGTGAATAATGGCTACCGCTACCAGACCCGCTATGAGCCGGGCAAGGAGTACGGGATCTATTCGCGCACCAAGCTCGGTGAAGAGCAGGCGAGTCTGCTGCTCGACAGCAACCTGCGGGCTGAAGGGCACGAGTTCTATGCCCTCGGCGCCCTTGAAGTGAGCCGCAACAACCGCTGGCTGGCGGTGGCGGAAGATTTCCTCTCCCGTCGTCAGTACCAGATCCAGTTCCTCGATCTGGAGAGCGGCCAGTGGGCCACCGACAAACTGGAAAATACCTCCGGCAATCTGGTGTGGGCCAACGACAACAAGACCGTCTTCTATGTGCGCAAGCACCCGCAGACCCTGCTTCCGTATCAGGTCTATCGCCATACGCTCGGGACGGATCCGGCCACGGACAAGCTGGTCTATGAAGAGAAGGATGACTCCTTCTACATCAGCCTCTACGCCACCACCTCGGAAGACTTCATCGTCATCGCCCTCTCCAGCACGACTACCGGCGAAGCGCGGCTGATCGATGCCAACCAGCCGGAGCACGCCCCACGCCTGTTCCTGCCCCGTCAGGTGGATCACGAATACAGCCTGGATCACTACCGCGGCCGCTTCTATGTGCGCTCCAACAAGGATGGCAAGAACTTCGGCCTCTACGAGACCAAAGAGAGCCCGGTCGATCGCTGGAAGGCGGTGATCGCCCCCAATCCGGACGTGCTGCTGGAGAGCTACGCCCTGTTCAAGGATTGGCTGGTACTGGAAGAGCGCAACAAGGGGCTGACCCGACTGCGCCAGATCAACTGGCAGAGCGGTGACGAGAAGGAGATCGCCTTCGACGATCCCGCTTATGTCACCTGGCTCGCCTACAACCCGGAGCCGGATACCAGCGCCCTGCGTTATGGCTACTCCTCCATGACAACCCCCGCCTCCACCTATGAGCTGGATATGGCGAGCGGCAAGCGCACCCTGCTCAAGCAGCAGCCGGTGGCCGGCTTCAAGGCCGACCAGTACGCCAGCGAGCGGCTCTGGGTAACCGCCCGCGACGGTGTATCGGTGCCGGTGTCGCTGGTCTATCGCAAGGACAAGTTCAAGAAAGAGCAGGCTGATGCGCCCAAGAATCCGCTGCTGGTCTATGGCTATGGATCCTACGGCGCCAGCATGGATCCCGACTTCAGCAGCTCGCGCCTGAGCCTGCTCGATCGCGGCTTCGTCTACGCCATCGCCCATATCCGGGGTGGTGAAGAGCTGGGCCGTCACTGGTACGAAGATGGCAAGTTGCTGAAAAAGCAGAACACCTTCAATGACTTTATCGATGTCACCAAGGCGCTGGTTGAGCAAGGCTACGGTGCCAAAGATCAGGTCTACGCCATGGGCGGCAGCGCCGGCGGCCTGCTGATGGGGGCGGTCATCAATCAGGCGCCCGAACTCTATCGCGGCGTGGTAGCGCAGGTGCCGTTCGTCGATGTGGTCACCACCATGCTGGACGAGTCGATCCCCCTCACCACCGGGGAGTATGACGAGTGGGGCAACCCGAACCAGAAGCGCTACTACGACTACATGAAGAGCTACAGCCCCTACGATCAGGTGAAGGCGCAAGCCTACCCCAACCTGCTGGTCACCACCGGACTGCACGACTCGCAAGTGCAGTATTGGGAGCCCGCCAAGTGGGTCGCCAAGCTGCGCGAACTGAAGACAGATGATAACAAGTTGTTACTGAACACCGACATGGACGCCGGCCACGGCGGCAAGTCGGGCCGCTTCAAAGCCTACGAGGATATCGCGCTGGAATACGCCTTTATCCTGGATCTGGCCACCCCGGCCAACTGATCTCTCATGACTCCGGCCCTTGTCATTCAAGGGCCGCATAAGAATCCCACCCTAGTTTTTCCCTCTTCCATTTCCCTTCATATCAAATTAATCTTCGGCTAGAAAATGAATGATCGAGGTCATGTTTCTCAAGATTAAACTCCGTGATTTTGCCATTTCGTTTGATTTATGTTGGGTGAATGTGCTTAATCGGAGTGCTTGCAACTTTTTATTTGGCCCCTCAGGGGCCAATTTATCTTCGACCGACAGGAGGTCGGTAGCCTCACCACAGGATGAGGGTGACTGCCGGAAAAGGGGGGGAATCAACTCCCCCGCTTTCGCGCAACGAGAAGAGCAGGCAAGCCCGGCGCAGAACGGGATTGCCATCAATTTATCCGGGGATCGGATAAACAAAATCAAAGAAAAGGGAGAAAAAATGAAAGGATTAACTTTGGCATGCGCCCTGTCGGCGGCTCTGGTCGGTGTTTCATTCGGTGGTCCGGTACAAGCGCAGGAGCGCTTCGTGACCATAGGCACCGGCGGTCAGACCGGCGTCTACTATGTCGCTGGCCAGTCCATCTGCCGCTTCCTCAATCGCGGCGCCGCCGATCACCAGATCAAGTGCAACGCCCCGGCCAGTGGCGGTGGTGTTGCCAACGTCAACGGCATCCGCAGCGGTGAATTCAACTTCGGTATCATGCAATCCGACCACCAGTTCAAGGCGATGAAGGGGCTGCCACCGTTCCAGGCCGAAGGGGCTATGGACGACATGCGCGCCGTCTTCTCCCTGCAGAGCGAGGTGTTCACCATCCTGGCTCGCCGCGATGCCAAGATCGCCAGCTTCGGCGACCTGAAAGGCAAGCGCGTCAATATCGGCAACCCGGGCTCCGGCCAGCGTGACACCATGGAAGAGATCATGGCGGTCAAAGGCTGGAAGAAGGGTGACTTCGGTCTGGTCTCCGAGCTGAAGCCGGCCGAACAGGCCTCCGCCCTCGGCGACAACAACATCGATGCTATGAGCTACTTCGTCGGTCACCCGAACGGCGCCATTCAGGAAGCCTCCACCACCACAGATGCAGTTCTGGTACCTGTGACCGGCGCCGACATCGACAAGCTGCTGGCCGAGAAGAGCTACTACAGCAAGGCCGAGATCCCGGGCGGCATCTACAAGGGCAGCGACAAGCCGACCCCCTCCATCGGTGGCAAAGCGGTGCTCTCCACCAGCGCCAAAACCGATCCGGAAGTGGTCTATCAGCTGGTCAAGTCGGTGTTCGACAACCTGGATCGCTTCAAGCGCCTGCACCCGGCCTTTGCCGACCTGAAAGAGGCCGACATGATCAAGGTGGGTCTCTCTGCACCGCTGCATGAAGGGGCTGCTCGCTACTACAAAGAGCGCGGCTGGCTCTGATTGAAGGCCCCGGGGCCTTTGTCACTCTCTTCGACACCCGCCTGCCGCCTGATTGCGGGGGCGGGTGTCGCTCTTGTTGTACTCGTTGGCACAAGTTAACCCTATGCAAGATAAACAACTCTCTACCGAGGAACTGATCGCCCAGGATGTGGGCGCTCGCCTGCCGCTTGGCATCATGGGCTGGCTCATTACAGCACTGGCGCTGGCCTGGTCGCTGTTCCAGCTCTGGATCGCCTCGCCACTCCCCTTCATGGTGGGGTTTGGCGTACTCAATGACACCGAAACCCGCTCCATTCACCTCACCTTTGCCCTGTTGCTGGCTTTTCTGGTGTTCCCGGCATTTCGCTCCTCGCCGCGGGATCGGGTCCCCCTCGGCGATATCGCCCTCGGTCTGATCGCTGCTGGCGCCGCCTCTTACCTGTTCGTGATGTATGAAGCACTGGCGCTGCGTCCCGGCACCCTCACCACCGCCGATCTGGTGACCGCCTGCATCGGCATTCCGCTGCTGCTGGAAGCGGCGCGCCGCGCCCTGGGGCCGGCACTGGCGGTCATCGCCATCGTCTTTCTGGTCTACAGCCTGGCGGGCCCCTGGATGCCGGGACTGCTGGCACATCGCGGGGTAGGTTTCACCGCGCTGGCCAACCACCAGTGGATCACCACCGAAGGGGTGTTCGGCATCGCCCTTGGCGTCTCCACCAGCTTCGTGTTCCTGTTCGTGCTGTTCGGCGCCCTGCTGGAGCGGGCCGGTGCCGGTCACTACTTTATCCAGCTCGCCTTCAGCCTGCTCGGTCACCTGCGCGGCGGCCCGGCCAAGGCGGCAGTGGTCGCCTCCGGCTTGACCGGTCTGATTTCCGGCTCGTCGATTGCCAACGTGGTGACTACCGGCACCTTCACCATCCCGATGATGAAGAAGGTGGGCTTCAGTTCAGAGAAAGCGGGGGCAGTGGAAGTGGCCTCCTCGGTCAACGGCCAGATCATGCCACCCGTGATGGGGGCCGCCGCCTTCCTGATGGTGGAGTATGTGGGCATCCCCTATGTGGAGATCATCAAGCACGCCTTCCTGCCTGCCGCCATCTCCTACATAGCGCTGCTCTACATCGTCCATCTGGAGGCGCTGAAACTGGGCATGCAGCCCATCGGCAACCATCAACCCAAACCCTGGCTGCGCCGCCTGACCGGCTTTGCCTTTGGCGCGGCCCTCATCAGCGGCCTGTCACTGGCGGTCTACTATGGCCTCGGCTGGCTCAAACCTGCGCTGGGTGACTACGCCCTGCCGGGGATCTCGGTACTGCTGGCTGCCACCTATGTGGCTCTGTTGAAGATCGCCGCCAGCAATGAACCACTGCCTGCCGAAGATCCCGACAAGCCGCTCACCGAGCTGCCCAACACCCGCGCCGTGCTGCTCTCCGGCCTGCACTTCCTGCTGCCGGTGGTGGTACTGGTATGGTGCCTGATGGTGGAACGCCTCTCGCCGGGGCTGTCGGCCTTCTGGGGTACCGTGATGCTGGTGATCATCCTGCTGACCCAGCGCCCGCTGCTCAACTGGCTGCGCAAGGACGGCAAGCACGACTACGGCACCGTCGCTGACGGCGTGGTGGATCTGCGGGAAGGGCTGGTCGCCGGTGCCCGTAACATGATCGGTATCGGCATTGCCACCGCCACCGCGGGGATTATCGTGGGTGCGGTCTCCCAGACCGGGGTCGGTCTGGTGCTGGCGGATCTGGTGGAGTTCCTCTCCATGGGCAACCTGCTGCTGATGCTGCTGCTCACCGCCCTGCTGAGCCTGATCCTCGGCATGGGGCTGCCCACCACCGCCAACTACATCGTGGTCTCCAGCCTGCTGGCACCGGTGGTCGTGACGCTGGGGCAGCAAAACGGGCTGATCGTGCCGCTGATCGCGGTGCACCTGTTCGTCTTCTACTTCGGCATCATGGCGGATGTGACGCCGCCGGTGGGACTGGCTTCCTTCGCGGCAGCCGCTGTCTCCAAGGGCGATCCCATCAAGACCGGGATCACCGCGTTCTACTACAGCCTGCGTACCGCAGCGCTGCCGTTCCTGTTTATCTTCAACACCGATCTGCTGCTGATCGACGTGGACTTCGCCCACGGGGTGCTGATCTTCATCGTGGCGACCATCGCCATGCTGATCTTCGCCGCCGCCACTCAGGGCTGGTTCCTGGTGAAGAGCCGCTGGTACGAGAGCGTGCTGCTGTTGCTGGTCGCCTTTACCCTGTTCCGCCCGGGTTTCTGGATGGACATGGTGCACGACCCCTATCGCGAGACCCCGCCTGCCCAGCTGGCCCAAACCATGGGTGAAGTGGAGGCGGAGAGCACCCTGCGGCTGCGGATCCTCGGTGAAGATGCGGTGGGCAAGCCACGCAAGTTCACCCTGCTGGTCGCCGTACCGGATGGGGCAAATGGCGAAGAGCGGCTGGCCAATCTGGGGCTGAGCCTCTATGAGCAGGATGGCAAGACGCTGATCGACAACGTCGCCTTTGGTAGCCCGGCCGCCACCATGGGGCTGGAGTTCGATCAGGAGATCCTCACCGTCAAGGCGCCGACCGAGCGCTGGACCAAGGAGTGGATGTGGATCCCGGGCTTCCTGCTGTTCGGGGCGATCGTCTGGCTGCAGCGTCGCCGTAGCGTCAAGGCCGGTTAATCCACCGGGCAGATGAGACCGAGGGCCGCTATTGCGGCCCTCTTTTTATTGCCTTGCCCTCTGCGGCTCTTGTGATGAGCAACAGTCATGGAAAAAGGTAAACGGTGGCGAGCGGCCAAAAAAGTGGGGTGACATGTCCATGTCACCCCCTCGCAAATAGCATGTTCCATATTGGAGTCCGGCCGCGCCGGGTCTCTGTTTCACTTTCCGATAGTTCGCGACCCATCTGAAGTGTGCGCCAATTGCAGCGATGCAACCGACCAGCTACCCGTTACAACCTTCGTCCACACGGCAGACAAGCCGCCGTGTTTGTCCTTGCAACTGAAATATTACGCATAAAAACAAAATAAAAAACGTTTTTATGCTAATTCCATTCACATTAAGGTACAAAAAACAGCCTTATCATCACCGCTAAATTGTTATAAAACAGTAAGATAGATTCATGCATGGTTATTCACCCGCAAAGGGCATCAGCAATGGCTTACAAGGCTTTGCGAGATTTCGCACAAAAAATGGCCGCCTCACAGCCAACGGCGCAGTGGCAACCAGTCGCTCAGGCGGGCTATCAGTCGCCTTGACCACCCCTCGGGTTTGCGCGGCAATCCACCGGCCTGCTCCTGCCAGCGAGCCAGCCACATTCGCAGCGCCTCACAGATCGGCGGGCAGTACAGATGCAGCATCAGCTCGGTATTGAGAAACAGCGAGCGGGGATCGAGGTTGAGGCTGCCAAAAAGCGCTCGATCCTCCCCCAGCAGGATCAGCTTGGCGTGCAGGCTGCCGTGGCCATGGTCAAACTCGGCGACCCGGATCCCGCGCCGCAGCAACCAGCCTAGATAACGTTGGTAGGCGCCATAGACCAGCGGCACATCGGTGCTGGCCAAGGAGTTGGTGAGAATGTCGATGGCGACCCCCTGCTGGCGGAGCCGCGCCAGACGGTGCCGAAACCCGCGAGTAAGGATGAGGTAAGG
Source organism: Aeromonas sp. R9-2 (assembly GCF_040908025.1). Taxonomy (NCBI): domain Bacteria; kingdom Pseudomonadati; phylum Pseudomonadota; class Gammaproteobacteria; order Aeromonadales; family Aeromonadaceae; genus Aeromonas; species Aeromonas sp. R9-2. Next base: position 12,033 of record NZ_JBFOCX010000007.1, on the reverse strand, counting down.
GGTCACCAACCCCAGCGAGCCGGGATTGTCAGCCAGCTGGCGCCAGAGCTGACGGGCGGTGGTGGGACGGGAGATCAGCCCCTTGCCGGGACGGTCGAACCACACCTCGGCCCGCCCCTCATGCCATTGCAGCGGCAAATCGCGCTCGTCAAACAGCGCTGCAGGCAGATCGTAGACCGTCGCCACCGTCGGATCCGTCATGGTGAACAGGAAGTCGTTGACCACCTCTATTTCGGCGGGCAGCAGCTCGCGGCGCAGCAGATGGCGAATGGGGTGACTCCAGCGGCTGTGCCAGAACTGCTCGAACCCCTGTGCCATCTGCTGGCACAGTCCCCCCTGACAGGCGAGATCGAGATCCACGAAGGGGGCTTGCGGATCCAGACCGAAGTAGCGATCGCCGATGTTGCGCCCGCCGATCAGCGCCAGCTTGCCATCCACCAGCAGCAGCTTGTTGTGCATCCGGTGGTTGATGCGGCGAAAGCTGAGCAGCCCCTCCAGCAGCAGTGCCAGCGGGCGCCAGCCCCGCAGCCAGAAGGGGTTGAACAGCCGTACCTCGATCCCCGGGTAGTGAGCCACCATCTCCAGAAAGCGGTTATCACCGGCATAGAGATCATCCACCAGCAGCTGCACCTTGACGCCGCGCCGAGCGGCGTGGAGCAGCTCGCTCAGCAGCAGCTTGCCGCTGCTGTCCTCTTCCCAGCTGTAGTACTGCGCCTGGATCCGCTCGCGGGCATGACGGATCCAGTGGCAGCGCACCTTGAGCGCCAGCAGGGGATCGTCGATCAGGGCAAAGGATCCGGGGATCATGGTGTCATCCTGCTGTCATGGCCGGGTGTCATAACGCTGGCGAGCCTCTTCACATATTCAAAAGGAGTTGCTGATGGAACTGCATGATACCCCGATGTTGCGCTATCTGGGCCAGCTCAGCCAGCCAGATCTCATCCCGGCCACCGGCCCTGCTCACTGGTTTTTGCAACACAGGGACGGTGGCTGGCAATTGCCGACCGTGCAGGCGACCCTGCCGGTCAACCGGCTCAGGGCTGAGCCGCTTCGATAGCGGCAGCCTTGCCCTCGATCTGGGGCAGGCTGAAACGATAGGCCACGTAGTACTTGTAGATGGTGCCGACATAGTTGATCGGCCCCTGTCCGACTTCGTTGGCCACCAGCTGATCCACGTTGCCGAACCAGACGTTGGGATCGAGCCCCAGCTTCTCCGCCTTGCCTCGCAGCGCCTGCACCCGGTTCGGCCCGGCGTTGTAGGCGGCGAGGGCAAACAGGTGGCGATTGAGCCGATCCAGCTTGGGATCATTGAAGTAGGTATCGAGGATCAACCGCATGTAGCGGCAGGCGGCCTCCACATTTCCCTCCAGCGTGGTGAGTCTGGCGCCGTTGATGCCGACTTCCCGCCCCGTACTGGGAAGCAACTGCATGAGGCCCACGGCCCCCTTGGGCGAGCGCGCCTTGGGATTGAGGCCGGACTCCTTGTAGCCAAGCGCCGCCAGCATCAGCCAGTCGAGATCGTATTGATTGGCGTACTTCTCCAGCACCTTGCGAATGGTCGCGAGGCGCCCCATAGGATCCGGCGCCAGGATATTGCTCATCTGATCGCTGCGAACCAGCAACCGGCGCAGGGTCATGTCACTGTAAAGGCTGTTGCGGCTGACACTCGCCAGATAACCATTGACCGCCTTGAGCAGCTCGGGGCTGTTCTTGCGCAGCGCCCAGGCACTGGTGCCGTTGCTGCGCAGGGGGATCAACTTGTGGGCCTTGAGGCCGGAGATCATGCCACCCAACCAGATCCGTCCCTTGTAGCTGTCGGTCACCGTCAGGGGAATAATGCCGGCGGCCACCATCTCCAGCAGATCGCCATCCTGCAGGTATTCGGGCACCGTCTCGATATAGACGGGGGGCAGCCCCAGCTCGCGAAACAGCCAGTTGAGCTGACGCAGACTCTCGTAGTAGCTGGAGCTGGCGCGCACCCAGACCCGCCTGCCGGAGAGCTGGGTAATACGGCTGAAGGCGGGCAGGCTCTGCTGGCTCACCACCCACTCCTCGATGGATGAAATGAGCGGCCGGGAGAAGGCCACCTGTTCACGCCGGGTCGGGGTCACCGTCATGGTCGCCGCAACCAGATCGCCGCGCCCCTCGGTCAGATAGTCCAGCAGCTTGTCTTGGCGCACCGGGATGTAGACCACCTTGAGTTTGACCTTCTCTTTGGCGAGATAGGTCTTGTTCAGCCAGCGTTCGAACCCTTGCAGCTGATTGACCAGAATGCCGTACTGGGCGCCGCGATCGAGAAAGTAGAAGCCGCGCTCATAGACCACCAGAGCCCTGAGTTCGCGCTTTTGCAGAATGCTTTCGAGGTCCCCGGGTTGGGGCAGACGCTGTGGCTTGAGTTCAGCCGCGAGCAGGGGAAAACAGCAGAGGGCCAGCAGCGCCCAGATCCAGCGTCGCATCACGATGGCTGCCCCTGTGCTGACGTCACACCTGCTGCCTGTTGGCAGCACGGATCACGATAGAGGGTGGAATTGGGGGCAGAGATCCATCGCTGCGTCATGATGTTTACGCCTTCTGTTGGCCGACTCGCGCCGGGCAAAACGTCTGTGGGATAGAGTAACTATAGAACGCCGACCCACAGCAGAAGGGTCAACACGGCAGGCAAACCTGCCGCGTTATCAGACAACTCAGATAGAGCGGGCCCGCATTTCGAAAATCAGTTTTTCGGCGGTGCAGGTGAATTGCAGGCGGGCTTTCAGGATCACGCCGTTGGCGTCCTGGGTCAGTTCGCTGCTCACTTGAGCTTCGGCAGTGACCTGTTTGGCCAGTGCTTCATAGGCAGCCAGCTTGGCGCGGGCATCCGCCTCGGCAGCGGCTTCAATAACCAGATCCATCACATCGTCGCCTTCGCCGATGATGGTACCGATCTCGGCAAAACAGCCACAGCTGTCACAGGTTTCGTTCAGTTCAACTTTCTCGTCTACAGACATTTTCTACTCCTACTGCTTATTTCGGATGATTTGCGTCGTCACGCATCGCCTTGCGAAAATCTTTGATGGCGGTCCCCAGATCCTCACCTGCACTGGCAAGACGCTTGCTGCCGAAGACCAGCACAACGACCAGCAAGAGGATCAGCATATGCCAGATATGAATTCCACCGAGTCCCATAGGGATACTCCCTCACAAAGAGATATCTGTTACTTGTATCAAAATAGAGCGCAGGGATTGTTGGGCAAAATCAAGGCAGGTGCAAGTGAGCAAATAAATCATAGCCAAAAAATAGGGCGACCCAAAGGTCGCCATATTGATTGTGCTACATGTCCCCTCAACCGCTACATCCTGTACCAGTGGTTCATGCGAACCTGAGACCATTCGAGGATAAGATCGCCAAGATATGAAAACAAATGGTATAAATTCATCTTAGAATTGAAGAGGATTCATATCATGCTGCTGGAACAACTGGGTCGCATCGACCTCAATTTGCTGATTATCCTGCAGGTACTGCTGGAAGAGCGCAACGGCAGCAAGGCCGCACGCCGCCTTCATTTGAGCCAGTCCGCGGTCAGCAAAGCCCTCGGCCGTCTGCGCGATACCTTCAATGATCCCCTCTTCATCCGCTCTGCCTACGGGCTGGAACCCACCGGCCGTGCCCTTGCACTGCAGCAGCAGTTGCAACCCATCCTGCTGTCGCTGGACAACCTGATCCAGCCGCCCGAGTTCGACCCCGCCAGCTCGGAGCGGGAGTTCGTCATCGCCAGCATGGACAGCGCCTTCACCCTGTTTGCCCCGCTCTACCTGAGCGAGCTGAAGCGGCAGGCACCAAGGATCCGCTTGCGTTACGAGGAGTGGACCGAGAACAGTCTGACCGAGATGAGTCAGGGACAGGTGGACATCGCCTTCGCGGTGCGGGAGAACTGCATCAGCTCCGATTATCGGCTCGATACCCTGCCCGACAGCATCTGTCAGCGAGTGCTGGCGGTCGATGATCTCACCTGTCTGGTGCAGCAGCACCACCCAGCGCTGCGAGAGCCCAACTGGAATCTGGGGCACTACCTCAGTTATCCCCATGTGCAGACTTACTGCGAGGGACGAGACCGCTGGATGCTGGATCACAAGCTGGCTGAGCAGGATCTTTACCGGCGTATCGAGGCAACCGTGCCCTCCTTCGAGGCGGCGCTGCGGATGGGGATGCACTCCGACATGATAGTAACGCTCTCCCGGCTCTACGCACGCCACGCTACCCAGGTCTATCCGCTGTTGCAGCTACAGCTGCCCATCGGGTTGGACAGCATCTCCCATCTGCTCATCTGGCATCAGCGTCACAGCGAGGATCCGGGCCACCGCTGGCTGCGGGAGCTGCTGCTGTCCCTTATCATGAGCAAACTGGAACCTGCAGCGACCACTCACGGGTGACGGCACGCCTTCTCGGCGGCACAAAAAACGGGGCTCTGCGTAGCCCCGTTTCATTCACTTCAAGATGTAAACCGCTCAGCCCTGACCGGTCACCGCCAGATAGTGATGTACCCCGTCCAGCAACATCTGAACCGAGATCATCACCAGCAGCATCCCCATCAGCCGCTCCACTGCAGTGAGTCCCCGCTCACCCAGCAGCTTGTTGAATACCTCGTAGAACATCAGGATCACCGCACTGGCAGCCCAGGCCAGAAAGAGTGCCAGCGACCAGTCCACCATCCGGCTGGGCTCCTGATTGGCCAGCAGCATCAAAGAGGCGAGGATCGACGGACCGGCGATCATCGGGATCGCCATCGGCACCAGGAAGGGCTCCTCGCCCGCCGCCAGCCCAGTCACGCCCCCTTCACTCGGGAAGATCATCTTGATGGCGATCAGGAACAGGATGATCCCCCCCGCAATGCTGACCGCCTCCTGCCGCAGATTGAGGAAGCCGAGGATCTGCTGACCGACGAACAGGAACAGCATCATGATGGCCAGCGAGAAGAGCAGCTCGCGCACCATCACCTTGCGACGTCGCTTGGGATCGATATGACGCAGGATAGAGAGGAAGACCGGCAGGTTGCCCAGCGGGTCCATGATCAGAAACAGCATGACTGCGGCAGAGAAAGTATCCATACAACGCCCGGGCTACGCCCTGAATAGGGAAAAGAGAGGGGGCGAAATATAGCAAAGGGCGAAGAATTGAGCGAGCGCCATGATGCGCTCGCAGCGGGATTAACCGTGGTTGCAGATCTTGTCGGCACGGGTCTGGAAACCCTCGGCCGAGTCGATGAATTTGCCGCGAGCAGCCAGAAAGTCGATCAGCGCTTCCGCATCCATCTCGCTGGCGCTGCAGGTATGAAAACGGGCCTCGGCACCAAACCGCTCGGCCATCGCCTGTTTCAGGCTGGCACGGGTAAATTGCCCCCCTTGCGCCAGCATCATTTCCATCACTTCGTGACCATGAACCGATTGCGACATCTCTCACCTCAATAATGAACATATTTAATGCCAATTAAATCTCTCCCCGCCCGGAGGGATCTTGATATAGGCCAATAAATTGCGCATTACCTGGTCAGGGGAGTGGTCACCGCCACCGCTTTGTCGATAATGTGGCAACCCGCGTCAGGGATCGCTACACTGGCGCCCCTTTTTGGCCATCGCAGACAATGTATAAGGATATTGGCGTCATGCTGTTCCATGGAGAGGCTCTCAAGCCCTGGCAGATCTGGACCCGCCGACCACTCTGGCTCAAGACCCTGATCGGCATGCTGACAGGGGTGGGTCTGGGCGTCAGCTTTGAAGAGCAAGCCCTGCTGCTCAAGCCCCTTGGCGTCCTGTTCGTCAACACCATCCAGATGCTGATGGTGCCCCTCATTTTCTGTTCGGTCATCGCCGGCCTCACCTCGCTGCTCAAGGGCAAGGCCCTCGATCGCATCGGCAGCAAGGCGATCTGCCTCTACTTCTGCTCGACCGCCATCGCCATTTGCATCGGCCTGATGATGGGCTGGCTGCTGGAGCCCGGCATGGGCGCCGACATGGGCCCCTATGAACGGGTCGGTATGTCGGAACCACCCCCCCTGGCCAGCGTGCTGAGCCATCTGGTGCCGAGCAACCCGGTACAGGCGATGGTGGATGGCAAGATCCTGCAAGTGATAGTCTTTGCGGTGGCGCTGGCGGTGGCCCTCAATGCCAGCGGTCGCCGTGGCCGCCCCGCCATCCTTTTCTTCACCTCGCTGGCCGAAGGGATGTTCAAGCTGACCCAGATGGTGATGGCGCTCGCCCCTTACGGTGTCTGCGCCCTGATGGCCTGGATGACCGGCAAGTACGGCCTCGACCTGCTACTACCGCTGCTCAAGGTGATCGGCGCCGTCTACCTCGGCTGTCTGCTGCACGTGCTCGGGGTCTACAGCACCCTGCTGCTCCTGCTGGCACGGCTCAATCCGCTGCACTACTTCAAGAGCATCGTTGACGCCCAGGCGGTTGCGTTTACCAGCAGCTCCAGCAACTCCACCCTGCCCATCAGTCTGGCCTGCGCCGAGAAGCGGCTGGGAGTCTCCCCCGCCATCACCGCCAAGGTGCTGCCCATCGGCGCCACCATCAACATGGATGGCACCGCCCTCTATCAGGGAGTGACTGCGCTGTTCGTAGCTCAGGCATTCGGTGTGGATCTGCACATGGTCGATTACCTGACCATCATCAGCATCGCCACCCTGGCCAGTATCGGCACCGCAGGCACCCCGGGCACCGGGTTGATGTTGCTGACCCTGACCCTGACGGCGGTGGGCTTGCCGCTGGAAGGGGTGGCACTGATTGCGGGCATTGACCGGATCCTCGACATGGCGCGCACCACGGTCAATGTATCGGGGGATATTCTGGTGTCGGTGCTGATCGCCCGCAGCGAAAACGAGCTGGATCTGGCGACCTATCACGATGCCAGCGCAGGGGAAGATATCGAGTTCCCGCCGCGCTAGCGGAAGAAAGCTCAGCTGTCGTGGGGATCGTGGTGACAGCGCCAGCAGACGTCGAAGTTGGCGCCGTTCTCCTCCCCGCACTGGCCGCACAGCCAGCCATTACCCTGACGCTGCTGGTAACGCTCGATGACCCGTCCTGCCTTGCTGCGATCCTCGGCCCGCACCATCAGGGTCACCTGCAACATGTCGACCGGCAGCTCGCCAAGGGCGCCTGACAGCCCCTCGCCATTGAGGCGCACCAGCACCCCTTCCGCCTCCAGCGCCCCTTTCAACGCGTGTGCCTCCAGGGTGTGTGAGGCGCGATAGAGATTGATCCAGTTATCCATAGCTCCCCCTTACAACAACTTGTCGATGCCAAACTCGGCGCCGTTCTCAATCATGAAATCGATGAATGCCCGCAACTTGCGCGGCATCAGTTGCCGCTCCGGAAACAGCAAATAAATCGGCACCCTGGGTTGCTGCCACTCTGGCAGCAGGATCACCAGCTCGCCGCTGGCCAGCTCATCCTGACAGAGCATAGCGGGTAACGAGGCCAACCCCAGCCCCGCCTTTGCCGCCTCCCGGGCACAGGTAATATTATTGACCCGAAAACGGGATGGGGGGTCAACCAGCACCTCTCTGCCATCCAGCTCGAAACACCAGTGAGAGGCGAGAAACCCGCTGCTCACCGTCACCCGCTCGTGGTTGGCCAGATCCTCCGGCCGCTCGATGACCGGACTACGGGCCAGATAGTCCGGGCTGGCACAGAGCAGCCTTCCGGTGCTCCAGAGTCGGCGCGCCGCCAGATTGGAGTCGCTCATGTCGCCAATCCGCACCACCGCATCCAGCCCTTCGCTGATGGGGTCCACCACCCGGTTGGTCAGCTCCAGCTCCACCTGCAGGGCGGGATAGGCCTGCAAAAACTTGGCGACCAAGCGCCCGACCACCAGTTGCCCCGTCTCGATAGGCACCGCCAGTTTGAGGGTGCCGGTCACCTCCTGCTGGCTGGCGCTCAGCATCAGCTCGGCTTCGGTCAGGGCATCGACCGCCTTGCTACAGTGCAGGTAGTACTTCTCCCCCTCCTCGGTCAAAGTGAGCTGACGAGTGGAGCGATAGAGCAGACGCACTCCGAGCCGCTGTTCCAATTCGGCGATGCGGCGGCTGACCATCGCCTTGGTCATCCCCAGCTCGCGGGCGGCCCCCGTAAACGAGCCCTTGTCGACGATACGCACCAGAATTAACGCGGCATTGAGATCCATTGTTGCACCAGTGAAACTGTATATCTCGTGAACCAATACTAATCGAAACAGTTGACCAGTGTTAGCCTGCGCCCCTTAAGTTCAGGAATCACAAAAATGAGTCAACACAAAAAAATTCCCCTGCTGGCAGCCATGATATTGGCGCTGCTCGGTCTGCTGTTCGCCGGTTACTGGTATCTTCACGGCCGCTATTTTGAAAGCACCGATAACGCCTACCTGCAGAGTGAAGTGACCGGGATCAGCTCCAAGCTGCCCGGTTATATCCGCGAAGTGCTGGTCACCGACAACCAGCCGGTCAAAGCGGGCCAACTGATCGCTCGTCTCGATGATCGCGAATACAAAACCAGGGTCGCGGAGGCCGAAGCCGACCTGCGCCTCAATCAGGCGACGGCCGAAAATCTGGCCGCCACCCGCACCCAACAACTGAGCCTGATCCAGCAGGCCGAGGCCAAGGTCGCCTCCGCCAACGCCGAACAGCTGCGCGCCAGCCAGCAGGTCAACCGGATCAGTCAGCTCAACCAGCGCCACTACAGCTCGCAAGACAGTCTGGACGAGGTGCGTGCCGGCCTGCAGGTCAATCAGGCGCAAGCCCGGGAGGCCCAAGCCGCCCTGCAGGCGGCCCGTGAGCGACTGCTGGTACTGGATGCCGAGCGCAAACAGAATCTGGCCAAGCTGGCATTGAGCGAAGCACAACTGGAGCAGGCCAAGCTGGAGCTCGGCTACACCGAACTGCGGGCGCCTGCTGACGGCATCATTGGCAAGCGCAGTCTGCGGGAAGGGCTCTACGTCCAGTCCGGTATGCAGGTCGCCAGCCTGGTGCCGCTACAGCAGGTGTGGGTCGAGGCCAACTTCAAGGAGACCCAGCTCGCCCATATGCAGCCGGGCCAGAAGGTCGAAGTGGTACTCGATGCCTACCCGGATCAACCGGTCGAGGGGATCATCGACAGCCTGGCCCCGGCGACCGGCGCCAAGTTCGCCCTGCTGCCACCGGAGAATGCTACCGGCAACTTCACCAAAATCGTGCAGCGGGTGCCTGTGAAGATCCGCATCCCCGAGCCGGGCCCGCTGGCAGGCAAGCTGCTGCCGGGTCTCTCGACCGAAGTGATCGTGGATACCCGCACTCCTGATCCCGTGGTGGCTGCCAACTGATGGAACCCATTCCACGTCGCAACTGGATCGCGGTCATGGGGGGCCTTATCGGCGCCTTTATGGCCATCCTCGATATCCAGATCACCAATGCCTCTCTGAAGGATATTCAGGGGGCCCTGTCGGCCACCCTGAGCGAAAGCTCCTGGATCTCCACCTCCTATCTGGTGGCGGAGATGATCGCCATCCCCCTGAGCGGCTGGCTGAGCCGGGGGCTGAGCGTGCGCCGCTACCTACTCTGGACCACCGGTGCGTTTATCGCCGCCTCCGTGCTCTGCTCGTTCAGCTGGAACCTCACCAGCATGATCGTCTTCCGGGCGCTGCAGGGCTTCACCGGCGGGGCGCTGATCCCGATGGCCTTCTCCCTCATCGTCACCCTGTTGCCGCTACAAAAGCGGGCCACCGGCATGGCGCTGTTCGGTCTCTGTGCCACCTTCGCTCCTGCCATCGGTCCGACCCTCGGCGGCTGGCTCACCGAGCAGATGTCGTGGCACTACATCTTCTATCTCAACGTGCCGCCAGGATTGCTGGTGATGGCCATGCTGGCCCACGGGCTGGATAAAAAACCGGTGGACTGGGCCGTGATCAAGCGGGTCGACCTTATCGGGATTGTCACCATGGCGCTTGGCCTCGGCTTGCTGGAGGTGGTACTGGAAGAGGGCAACCGGGAGGACTGGTTCGGTTCAAGCTTCATCGTGCGACTGGCGGTCATCTCGGCGGTGGCGCTGGTGTTCTTCGTCATCAGCCAGCTGATCCGCCGTCACCCGCTGGTCAATCTGCGGCTGCTGCACAACCCGCGCTTCGCACTCGCCTGCTTCGCCTATCTGATCCTCGGCATGGCGCTGATGGGATCTATCTATGTGTTGCCGCTCTACATGACCCAGATCCACAACTACAACGCGCTGGAAATCGGCGAAGTCCTGATGTGGATGGGGCTGCCGCAACTGCTGGTGTTGCCGCTGGTGCCCAAACTGACCCACAAGATAGACCCGCGCTATCTGGTGAGTTTCGGCTTCCTGATCTTCGCCGTCAGCTGCTTTATGAACGTCAACATGAGTGCCGACTACGCCGGGCCGCAGCTGATCCAGTCGCTTATCGTGCGGGCGCTGGGGCAGCCCTTCATCATGGTGCCGCTCTCCCTGGTCGCCACCGCCAGCCTGAGCCACGACGAGATCCCCTCCTCCTCGACTCTGCTCAACGTGCTGCGCAACCTGGGTGGTGCGTTCGGTATCGCCATCATCGCGACCCTGCTCGACAACGATACCCGCACCCATGTGCTGCAGATTGGCAGCACTCTGGCCGCCAGCAGTATCGAGGGGCAGAGCTATCTGCTGCAGCTGGCCCAGAGCATGATGGCGCAGGGTTCAGGCCCCGAGATAGCCCAGCAACAAGCCCACGCCATGCTGGCCAATACCATCAACCGGGAAGCGGCCATCATGGCCTACAACCAGGTGTTCTACATCATGGGGATCTTCCTGCTGATCGCCAGCGGCCTGATGCTGTTGCTCAAATCCCCCGCCCCACGGGCAGCAGATGCCGAACCGCTAGAGGCGTGAAAAACCGCCGGGAATAAAACGAAAAACGGGCAAGCGCCCGTTTTTCGTTATCTGTTGCCTGTACTCAACCGCATGGCGTTATCCCGCCAGCGACCCCGCAATCAGGAATTGCGCCGCAAAGTAGCTGCTCATCACCCAGGCTCGAGCGTGGGGAAAGGGGCGGCGGAAGCGATCGAGCGCCAGCATGCTGTCGGAGAAGAGGAACATCAGAGCCCCCACCAGAGCGGCGGCCGAACCGGCAGTGAGAGAGGCGTGCCAGGCACCGGCGGCCACCCAGGCCATGCCGATGATCACCAGCATGTAGCAGAAGACCGGGATCCGCATCTCCCCCAGCTTGCCCCACAGCAGGCCAAAGACCATGCCGGCGATCAGCAACAGCAGCAAACCATCCACCAGATTGAGCAACAGCGGCCCCTGGGCAAAGCCGACGATATAGCAGAGATGCGCGACAAGAAATGCCGCCAACCCCTGAATGAAGCGATCGCTTGGCAGCATCAGCAGCACATCGCCCGCCAGCGAGAGGCAGAGGCCGAGCAGGATCCAGGCGTGTGAACCGTCGTGGTCATAACTCTGGTAGCCGAACGCCAACGCGATGATAAGCAGCATGGTCAGCGGCTTGCTGATATAGAACTGGCGGCTGTCTGAACCGTAGGCAGCACGGATGTGCCACCAACCTGAAGCGATGATCAAGAAACTCAATAACATGCCCTGCTCCTCACCTGTTGCTCGCAGTCATACGGCAACCGTTTTTATCATGGTGCAGGGTAACAAATTCCCTCCCCCAGTGGCAGGGGTGCCTATCAAATGGACAGACTAAGCCTAAAGTCTAATTGCCGCCCCGAGTGGTTCAGGGCATAAGTGACGGGTCTGGAGGATCACCATGGAAGAAGCTATGAAGAACTATCTGCCCGCCATCGATATCATGATGTGCCATCTGGGGATCAGCTTTGAGCAGGCCTGCGAACAACTGGGTCTCAGCCAGCAGGAACAGCAGGCACTGGATCAGTTGCAGCAACAGCAGAGCCAAGCCAACTAAGCCCTCCCGTTATTGGATATCATGATGCGCCATCCGGGAATCAGCTTTGAGCAGGCCTGTGAACAACTGGGTCTTAGCCAGCAGGAGCAACAGGCACTGGATCAGTTGCAGCAACAGCAGAGCCAAGCCAACTA